>JAHDCJ010000065.1 GCA_020629935.1 Saprospiraceae bacterium
CCTTTCCAGACTTCGCTATCGCTTCGGTGCTGCGCACGTCGCTACGCGCCTCTTTCAAGCACCTAAGCCAAGTAAGGGGGGTCAGGTTTAGAGGAAATGTAAAAAGTAATATGATTGAATTTTATACATACACTTTTATCGTTGTTTGATTTCCATTATTGTATTTCATGGTAACAAAATAAATTCCCTTTGGTAAGTTAGTCACATCAATCTGAAAATTATTTCTATCATGGATAGTTTCTGCTTGGAGCGTTTGTCCTATTGTGTTAAGTAGTACGATTTGACCAAAGGTATTGGTTTCAAATAATAAATGAATGATATGACCTTCAAGGTAAGAGGTAATCTCTTGAGCTCTCTTCTTACATGAAATAACCTTTACCTCAGAAAAGGTAATCATACCATCCATGTCTACTTGTTTAAGGCGATAGTATATTGGTTTTTCTTCGGTGCAATTGATCGTATTATCTTCAAACGAATAATGGTTTTCAACAATAGAGTTTCCATGACCAAAAATTTTACCTATTGCCTCAAATTCGCGACCATCGTCACTACGTTGTATTTCAAAATAATCATTATTGAATTCAGTAATTGTGGTCCATGATAGTTCAGTAGATCCATTTCGTTCATTGTATTTCGCATCAAAATTTACGAGTTCAATAGGTAAAATAGCATCACAATCATTTGGATCTTGGGCTATTCCTATTTCCTGATTCCCATTAACCACAAGAAGTAATTTAAATTGTCGTCTAGCTTTTACTTCAAAGCTAAAAGGTAAGGCGTTATCAAAAGCTACATTGCCTGGATAGTCTGCATATACAACAGTTCTTCTAAACCAAGGTTCTTGAGGTATTTGATAGGTGTTGGCATCTCCTCCTACACAAGCAAAGACCACTTCTAAATTGTCCGTTCCATTATAGGCAAAAGAAGAAGAAAGTGTAAGCGTGTATAATCCTTGGCCATTGGTTAATGCAAGCGGACCATCATAATATAAATCTCCTGCGCCTAAACTCATCGAAGACCAAGATTTTCCAAAAGAAGGATATTGCGTATCTGAAGTATGCCGAATATAAATTTCAAAATCAGAATAAGTTTGATTAAAAGAAACAGGATTATCTAAGTAAAAACTAATCGATTGGATAGCCACAGCGCCTCCGACTTCACTTTGCGGATAAATGTTACCTGACCATGAATATTCCTCTTCAAAGGTAGTAAAGGGAAATTCTGGTGTATTGATACATTGTCCATTAACGAATAAATGGAATGCAAAAAATAAAATGATAAGTGTCCATGTTTTTTTCATAGAATTATTTTTTAGGTTAAAAGGATATTTTAAGATACGGATAATTTTTAAATGGATAGTACCGTATAAAAATTAAGCTTTATTTTGGTTCACTTTTTAACTATCTAGCTTTAAATCTAGTGTGATTTAATCGCTCAAAATATTTGATTTAGCCTGATTTTAGGCTTGATTAATTTAAATAAACTGATGAGCTAGGATCATTCTTTATCACGATATAATTTTTCATTTTAAAATAAAACTTCAAATGCGTTAAACGGATATTACTACTGATTTTCTTTTTAGTTTTATGTCATGTTTTAATCGAAAAATGAAGTTTATCAAGAGGATAATCGGATTGGGTAGGTCAGTTGAAAAAAGACTTTGGGCATTAGATTCTTGAATCCTGGGAGGGACCCGCCCTTTGGCTCCGCCACCGCCGGAGCCTATCCTCTTCATTATTTAGCACATAGCTCCGCCGCAAATGGGTTTCCCATTTGATGTACTAAAAGGTAATACGTAAATGATTTATCCGGAAATCAAACACAAGTTGAAGATTTATTGGAGAGAAACCAAGTGATCAATAACCTATTGAGTAGAATGTACTTCATACTATATAAATAAGTACTTTCAGTCAATAAATAAATCATATGAAAAGTTGAATTTTATGGCAAATAGATGAATGTTGTTGCAAGAACACGCTGCTTTTTAGTGAAAAATCAATGCGTACGCAAAAAGATGATTTTTATTTAAAAATAATCAAATTAATTACATTAATCCTGTGGTTTTCCTAAAATATTTACTAACTTCACAGCGTCAAATTATGAAGGGGATAATACATCTACTTCATGAATTTATAAACCAATCTAAAAATATAAACCATTGAATTGGTCTGTTGAGCAAGTATTAGGATTAGCTCCTGATGTTTCATCCGCAAAACGAGGACAGAGTTTAGCTCATGCTAAAAAATGGCTCTTAATAGAAGCGAATGATCGAGCAATTTGGGGAGAATGTAAAGGAAGTGGTTCAAGACCTTATCGAACACGTATTGATCTTGTAGGACCCGCCTATAAGTGTTCTTGCCCCAGTCGTGCCTTCCCGTGTAAGCACGCTATAGGTTTGTTTTTGCTTCGCGTTTCTTCCAATGAAGTGGTAATAAAACCTGAACCTCCTATATGGGTAAGTGATTGGTTGGAACAAAGAGATAAAAAAAGAAAGCCTAAAGTTAAAGCCGATTTAAGTCCTGCAGAAATAAAGAAACGTAAAGCGGATAAAGCAAAACGTTTAGCAAAACGGGTATCAGAGATGCAAGAAGGATTTAACGATTTAGAGAATTGGATCGTTGATCTTATCCGCCAAGGCATCGCAGCATTAGAATCTCGACCCTACAGTTTTTGGAAAGAAATGGCGGCCCAAATGGTGGATCGAAAAATATCAGGAGCTAGCGGTATAATTTTAGACATGGCTTTAATACCAGGTTCTGGGCCAGATTGGCCTGATCGAATGGTGCAAAAAATTTCCTCCTTATATCTATTAATTCGTGCTTTTCGTCAATTGGATAAATTACCTGATGACTTTAGAGAAGAAGTAGTCCAAGTTGCAGGAATCAAATATAAAAAAGAAGAAGTATTTGAAATGGAAACAGTGGAGGATGTTTGGCAGGTACTTGGCGTGTTAGAATCTGTACAAGAAGACTTAAACTTAAGACGAACTTATTTGTCTGGTAAAAATACAGGTCGGATGGCGATGTTATTGGAATTCGCTCATGGTAATATGGCTTTTGAAGGTCATTACTTTGTAGGCCATTCTTTTGAAGGAGCCTTGTCTTATTACCCTGGAGTGGTTCCTTTACGTGCGATTATAAAAAAGCGTACTGCTGATTTTAATGCCATTCAAAAAGTAGATGGTTTTAATACGGTCAAAGATTTTTTGGCTCATTATGCAAAAGATGCAGGTAAAAAACCTTGGCTCGCCCATGCCCCTTGTATATTGTCTAAGGTAATTCCTCAAGATCAAAAGGGACAGTTCCTTTTAGTAGATGAAAATGGAGAAGGAATCCCTGTACAGAACCGCTCTTTTTCTGGGTGGAAATTATTAGCCTTAAGTGGTGGAAATCCTATTCAAGTTTTTGGCGAATGGACAGGTCAGCATTTTGTGCCTTTTACGGTAATGACTAATTCTCAATGGATAAATTTAAGTGATTCGTAATGGAAAATTGGAAAGCCTTAGTAAAAATTTGTCTGATTGGTACAGAGCGTGGTCAATTCGATCCACCAGAAAAGGATAAGCTTAAAGCTTTTGGTATCGATATGAATCAACCTAAAGAACAATTGATTTTAGAATCACTTTCTTTTTATTCTCAAATAAGAAAATGTGGATTCGTTCCTGTTACTGTAACAGAAGAAAAAAAGGTCGAATTAGCAGGTTTAGAAACTCACGTTGTTTGTAATAAAAAATCATCAGCTCATTTAGGTGTTATTTTATCTGGACCTTATGAAGAAGCATTGCCCGAGTTTTTAAATGCTTTGATAGAAAATAATCAACGGTTGCCAGAAGATAAATTACCTATTATTTTAGATCGATGTAAAAATAAAAAAGAACTTTGGCCTGCAATAAAGGCAAGTATTGGAGAAAGAGGAAAATGGTTGGCAAAGATCAATTCCGATTGGGCTTATTTAGAAGAGCGTATAGATCCAAAAGCTTGGGAGTATGGATTGGCTACAGAACGATTAGCTTATTTTAGACATTTAAGAAATACAAAGCCAGAAGAAGCGATTACACTTTTACAGGCTTCATGGGATAAAGAAAGTTTACAAAGTAAACAAGCTTTGCTGAAAGTATTGGAAGATCATTTATCTGAAAAAGATGAAGCCTTTTTAGAAAGTTGCCTAGATGAACGAAGAAAAGAAATTCGGAAAATAGCTGCTCGAATGCTTTCTAAAATATATAACTCGGCCTTAAATGAACGTATGTTTGAACGATTAAAAGAATTGATTCAAATGAAAAAGCGTACTTTAAAGAAAGAAAAACTAGAAGTGCGGTTACCTGACAAATGTGATGATGGAATGGTTCGAGATGGAATTGATCCAAGAGCACAGTGGTTTAAAGGAGGAGTGAAAGCAAGTAGACTTGGACAAATGTTGGCTATCGTACCTGTGGCTTATTGGGATAATCATTTTGATTTAACGCCAGTAGAAACCTTAGAAATTTTTATCCGTAGTGATTGGGGAGAGTTATTGGTACAAGCTTCTATCGAATCTGCGGCTTTACACAAAGACTATACTTGGGTAGCTGCTCTGCTCACTTTTTGGATGGAAAGTCAAGATAGACAACGATGGCAAAATTTAAATATTAAGCCTTTGTTTGAAATGATGTCACCCGAACTTTTTAATACGCTTGTTATTAAAGGCTTGAAAAAAGAAAAGGATTTATTGGATGAAAATAATCCAGTTACCCAAATGCTAAAAACTTCGAAACATCCTTGGTCTGACAAGCTTACTCTTTTAGTGATTAGTAATTTAGTGAACTGGATGAAGAAAGAATCTTCACGATATTGGAACGGATGGCATTTTCGTAGTATCCTTAAGAAAGGTGCTTTTGCTGCAAATCCATCCATGCATGAAACCTTAAGTAAAAACTGGCCAGAAGAATCTAGAATTTGGTCAAGTTGGGAAAAAGAAATTGAAGAATTTTTGAATACCCTACAATTTAGACAAACGATGTTAAACGATTTAAAAAATAAATAAGTATGGCAAATTTAGAATTGCTAAGACCTCATGCGGAAGATCAGTACGCAGAAGAATTATCGGTTTTGATTAAACAAGACACTCGACCTAAACCCGAAAATTGGGCCATGTCTCCTTGGTCAGTGGTTACTTACTTACTAGGAGGAACTTTGGAGAATGGCTTTGAAATTGAACCTAAATATTTTGGTAATCGTCGCTTAATGGAAGTGGCTGTGGCCACTTTAGCTACTGATCGTGCTTTACTATTAATAGGTATTCCTGGAACTGCTAAAACTTGGGTGTCAGAACATTTGGGTGCGGCAATCTCAGGAACATCTAAATTGCTTATTCAAGGAACCGCTGGTATGAGTGAAGATAGTATGCGTTATACTTGGAACTACGCTAAACTCTTATCGGAAGGTCCTTCAAAAGATGCTTTAGTGCCTAGTCCAATAATGAACGGCATGCAACAAGGTAAGGTCGTAAGATTAGAAGAACTTACACGGATACCTTCTGATGTTCAAGATACCTTAATTACTATTTTGTCTGAAAAATTATTGCCTGTTCCTGAGTTGGGAATGGAAGTTCAAGGACGATCTGGGTTTAACTTAATTGCTACTGCGAATGATCGAGATAAAGGGGTGAATGAATTATCAAGTGCTTTGAAAAGAAGATTTAATACCGTAGTACTTCCACTACCTGCAAGCTTAGAAGCAGAAGTAGATATTGTGAAATTTAGAGTAGATAAAATTGGTAAATCATTGAAACTTCCAGTGAGCGAACCACCAATAGAAGAAATTCGAAGATTGGTTACCATGTTTAGAGAATTAAGAGAAGGAAAAACAACGGATGGCAAAACCAAATTAAAAGTACCAGGAAGTACCTTGTCTACAGCAGAAGCAATTTCTGTGATTAATAGTGGACAAGCTTTGGCGGCCCATTTTGGTGATGGTACATTAAAAGCGCATGATTTAGCCGCAGGGATTACTGGTGCGGTTGTAAAAGATCCAAATCAAGATACAATCGCTTGGAAAGAGTATTTAGAAACCGTAGTAAAAGAGCGAAAAGATTGGTCTGATCTTTATCGATCATGTAGAGAATTAATCTGATTAGACTAAGCAAATGGAACTTCAAATATTTGGCATACGGCATCACGGCCCAGGATCTGCAAAGAGCTTGAAATTAGGATTGGAAAAAATGCAACCCGACCTTATTTTAATCGAAGGCCCCACAGATGCAAATGATATGTTGCATCATGTGATGGGAGAAGGTATGGTGCCTCCAGTCGCATTATTGGTTTTTAATCCCAAAGAAACGCATCAGGCGGCTTATTTCCCTTTTGCCACATTTTCTCCAGAATGGCAAGCATTTTTATATGGAGGTACGCATGGGGTGCCTGCGCGTTTTATGGATCTACCTCAACAATACCAATTTAATTTAAGTAAAGAAGATTATAAACCAGGAGCTTTGGAAGAAGGTGATCCTGCACTAGAACCCATTATTGATCCTCTTTCTTATTTGGCAAAAATGGCTGGATATGAAGATAGTGAACGTTGGTGGGAAGTCAGCTTTGAACATCGTGAGGAAGGAGAGGAGGTATTTCCAGTAATTTTAGAATTAATGACTGCTTTGCGAGAAAATGCAGGATTAAAAGAGTCTCGTCATACCTTATTGCGTGAAGCTTTTATGCGTAAAAGTATTCGTAAAGCACAAAAGGAAGGTTTTCAAAAAATTGCAGTAGTTTGTGGGGCTTGGCATAGTCCTGTGTTAGATCCTTCAGACTTTAAAATTAAAGATGATAATGCCATACTCAAAGGCTTGAAAAAGGTAAATACCAAAGCTACTTGGATTCCTTGGAGCTTTAAACGGCTCTCCGTTTCGAGTGGTTATGGAGCAGGTGTAATTTCTCCTGCATGGTATGAACTACTTTTTGAGAATAGAGAAAAAGTGGTGATTCATTGGATGACTTTAGTCGCCCGAATGTTGAGAGAAGAAGATTTAGATGCTTCCTCTGCTCACGTAATTGAAGCTGTTCGTCTAGCCGATACTTTAGCTACCATTCGAAATTTATCAATCCCTGGAATAGGGGAGTTGCAAGAAGCGGTACGTACCATTTTTTGTAGTGGCTATGATGCACCCATGAAATTAATAGAGGAAACATTAGTCATTGGGAAAAAAATTGGACAAGTCGCCAATGATATTCCTCTAGTGCCTATTCAAGAAGATTTGGAAAAATATCCAAGTATCAAAAACAAAAATGGTCAACTTCATAAAACCTATACGAGTAAAGAGGATAGTCGATTAGAATTAAATATCCGAGTAGATAGTAATTTGAATGCCAGCTTATTATTACACCGTCTTAATATTTTGGATATTCCTTGGGGTAAAATGGCCAAGGTCGCTACCAATAAGAAAGGATCTTTTCATGAAGTATGGGAGTTGAAATGGGAAGTAACGTTTCCAATTTTAATTATTGAAGCAGGCATGTGGGGAAATACTATTGTCCAAGCTGCTTCTACCTATATTGGTTTCAAAGCAAGCAAAGCAAGTCAACTCCATGAAGTCACTGCACTGTTGAATAGTGCCTTATACGCAGATTTGCCTGCTTGTATTCCTACGTTGATTCAACAACTGGATGAACATGCTTCTGTAACCAATGATATTGGTCAACTGATGAAGGCTCTGCCAGGTTTAGTGCGTATACTCAAAATGGGAAGTACGCGTAAGATTAATACGGAAAGTGTCGAGAAAGTGGTTAGTCAATTGATCCCAAGAATTTGCATTTCCCTTCCTTCTGCCTGTATTTCTCTCAATGAAGAAGCCGCTCAAGCGATGTTTAGTAATATCGTAGAAGTAAATCGGGCGGTCATTGGTTTAGATCATGATCCTTATTCTAAAGTTTGGACAGATACCTTGTCTCATTTGGCTTTAATGGAAGGAGGAAGTCCATTGATATGTGGTGCAAGCGCACGTATTTTATTTGATAAAGGAATTTGGGATTTGGCTTTGTTGGATGAACGCATGCGATATAATTTATCACAAGGAAATGATTCGAAAAAATCTGCTTTTTGGGTAGAAGGATTTTTGTTTGGAAGCGGTTTATTGTTAATTCACCAACCTCGACTTTGGGCGGTTTTAGATGATTGGATTGGTAGTTTAAAAGAGGAAACATTTAATGATGTATTGCCTTTACTTCGAAGAACATTCTCTGGATTTTCAGAATCAGAAAGAAGCAAAATGCTAGATTTGGCTAAACGAGAAAAACTACCCAAATCGAAAACTCAGACCCATGGTCATTTTGATGAAGCACTTGCTACACATGCCGTTTCGACGGTTCAATTATTGTTAGGAATAAAATAAAACATATGGATCCATTGGTATCAAGATGGCGATTAATTTTAGGCGGAAAATCAGACCCACAACAATCTGTAAACCTCAATGGAGAGGCGCAACAAATGGATAAGGTCTTAGAGCAATTATATGATTCGGATCGGAAAGGAGGGCTTGGTGGTTCATCCCCAAACATTAATCGATGGTTAGGAGATATTCGAAAATACTTTTCTACTTCAATTGTGCAAGTAATGCAACAGGATGCATTAGAACGATTAGGCTTAGAGCAAATGCTTTTAGAACCAGAATTGTTGGAATCTGTACAGCCAGATGTAAGCTTAGTCGCTTCCCTATTATCTTTGAATAAAGTGATGCCAGAGAAAACGAAAGCAACCGCCAAAAAGGTGGTGCGTACTGTCGTTAAGGATTTAGAAAAACGATTGAAAAATCCGCTTATTCAAGCGATTACTGGAAGCCTAAATCGTGGAGTGAAAAATCGAAATCCTCGATTAAATGAAATTGATTGGAATGCAACTATTCGAAAAAATCTGAAACATTACCAGCCCAGTTATAAAACCATTATTCCCGAACATTTGGTAGGTCATGGAAGAAAAGGACAATCCCTAAAACAAGTGATTTTATGTATTGACCAGAGTGGATCAATGGCATCTTCAGTCGTGTACGCGAGTATCTTTGGAGCAGTAATGGCATCTATACGATCCGTCAAAACTCAGATGGTGGTATTTGATACCGCAGTTGTCGATCTTACTGCGGACTTAAAAGATCCAGTTGATTTATTGTTTGGAACTCAATTAGGAGGCGGAACGGATATCAACAAAGCTCTATCTTATGTACAAGGCCTTATACGGGTGCCTTCCGACACCATTTTGATTTTAATTACGGATTTGTTTGAAGGAGGAAATCAAAATCAAATGTTAAAAAGAGTAGCCTCTATAAAAGCTTCTGGAGTACAATTAATTACTTTATTGGCTTTAAGTGATGAGGGAGCTCCCATCTATGATAAACAAATAGCGGGAAAATTTGGGGCATTAGGCGTTCCATCCTTTGCTTGTTCTCCTGATTTATTTCCTGATTTAATGGCTGCCGCAATTAAGAAAACAGATATGAATATGTGGGTAGGAAGAAATCAGTTGAAGGGCTAATAGTTATTCTTCTATTTCTTCTTCTGCACGTTCTTTTTCAATTTTTTCCAACACTTCTGCTAGCAATTCTTCTTTCGTTTGTTCTGTGGGGATTTCTCCATTCAATGCTTTTGTCGTTGATTCATAAACAGGTTGTTCAATCCATTTTTCTTTATTAACAAAAACGAGCACAGCAATTAATAGAATTATTGCTGAAACAATACCAAAGCCTATTAAATTAGATTTCAACATGTAACCAAAAAGTAGAGCTAAAGTAAAGCCTACAAATAAAAGAGAAATAATTACCAGTGTCCATATCACTACCAAACCAGCTAGATTAGCTATTCCTCTAGATACATCTTCTGATATTTGAGATTTATAATCTACAAATCGATTATCTACATAAGCACTGACTCGATCTGTTATCATTTTTTTCCAACCACTTTCCTTTGCCATTTCTACTAAATGATTTTATTTATAAAATGTTCAATGAATTTTATTTCAGAATGAAATTACACCTGAATTTTCTAGGATATTTTTTCTAATTATTCATGCAGGTTATTCCCATACCGCAAAATATTCGCTTTACCTTTTCCAAGTTTTAAAGCTTCTACAATGAATATTTTATCATACTCATCTTCTTTTAGATTTTCATACTTTTTTTCTCCAATTAAATGATTGACTAAAGGAGGTATGGTATTCGAGTGTCCTACGATTAAGACGGTTTTCCCTCCGTGATTTTTAAATACATGCTTTAAAAATTTTTCTTCTTTATCTGGCGTATAAAGTGTGATCATTTTATCCTTCATATCTGCAATAGGTTGAACAGTAGCTTTTGTTCGATTATATTCAGTAGAATAAATCGCATCAATATCTACATCAATGAGTAGATCTGCCAGTTGAGTAGACCTACGTTCACCGACCATATTTAATACAGGATCTTCGGGTTGATCACTTACCTTTTCCGCATGACGAAGTAAATAAATAGTAGTAATTTCAGTGGAGGTAGATTGGCATGAAACGAGTGAAATTAATAAAAGGAAAACGAAGTATTGGTATCTCATTAGGTGGTGTTCAGTTTAAAGATAAATTACTCAACTTCTATTCTAAAATCGCTGTTTTAGTTCAATCCAACGATCGTCTGCTTGTAGTGGTTTAAATTTCGAATTGGCCTCTAAATCTGTTTTTATATCTCCTCTTGTTATGGCCATATGTAAAAAGAGAAAAGCATTATCAAAACCAGTTTTGCCTAATTGAGTATGAACAGCAGCACCATCTAATAGATCAATAGTTTCGATATCTCCAGAAAGATGTAATGCTATTTCGTAGTATTCAGCAGCTAGGACATTTTCTCCTTTTTCTTCATGTGATTTGGCTTTTGAAATCAATTCTTGGTATTTTTTGCTTTGATCTATAGCTTTCTTTTTAGCTTCATCCTCACTCGGTAATTGATATTTTATTCCCATTAAACCACCATATTGACTAGCGGTTCCAAAGAGACCCATTGCTTTTCTTCTCTTATCTAAATCCGCTTCTTTTTCAATAGGACGGAAGATCGTTCTTTTCGTTTCAGGATCAATGAAAGCTTGAGTTCCATAACTTTGTTTTTCTCCTTTGGCAATTTGTACTCGGTCGTATAGATAAGCATAATCTTTTGCAAAAACCTCTTTTTTATCTACATGGGGTTTCATCAAACGTAAACATTTTTCTTGAAACTGTGGATTGGCATCTGCATGTTGAGTTAATAACCATGCTGCGTGAGCTCCTTCCTTCCCAGCTAAACTTATAGTTGGCCAACCATAAGTTTCTACAATTGTGATCATTTTCTGGGTATGGATTCGATCTGATTGTTGAATTTTTTCCCAAGCCTTATCTATTTCTGCTGGATTCGCGGTTTGATCTTGTAATAAATCTTGGTAAGTTTTTCGATTGATTTGATCTATATATTCCATTTCAATCAATTCATCTTTCAAACTAGAATTTAACTTAGATTCGGATTGTTCTTTATTGCTTTGGGTTCGACTTACGACATTATTCCACTCATCAAAAGCATGGAGATAATTAAGATCAGTATCCTTAACCATCCAAGGGGAATTGGTCCATCCATTGTCTATCGCCAGATTTATAAATTTAAAAGCATTTTTATGATCTTTTAATAAGGAAAAACAACATGCCATGTTATAGGCATCACCAGGATCCGCTTTTTCTAAGGCAAAAGCTTTGTGATAAAACTCAATGGCTTCTACATATTGTGCTTTATCATAGGCATGATCTCCTTTTACTTTGTAGTCCCAATAAGTCTGCGAACTAACCATTAATGGAAAACTAAAACAAATAAAACTAAAGACAAGGAAACGAATAATTTGTAATTTCATAAATTTGATTGTTGAACTTATCACTTGCTCTAACAGATGCAAAAATATTTCCAAAAATAATAAATATGCTTCTTTGTGGTAAAAATACATTAAATACTTGGATATCTTAATAAAGAGTTTTTAAAATGACGTAGTTTGTGTACTTCCTAGTACTTTTGATTAAAGTGTTGATAATTAGTTGCTTGAAGATTTTATTTGTTTTTAAAAGTAAAAAAACAAGAAATTTATGATGGATAATTAGCAGTAAAAGTTAGCATTATTTATTTTTTAACTTTAATGAAAAAAATGTAAAAACTCTTTTTGGAACATATTTTGAATTTAATTAAATAGATCTGGTGATTTAGCAGGAAATAGTATACCATATTAAGCTTTTAAACCGTTGTACTTTTATAAAATTGAAGACATATGAAATTATCTAGAATTGGACTGTTATTTTTTGGAATAATCCTTTGTATTGGATTTACCAAACCGCTTTCAGCCCAAAAATATTATACCATTAAAACGGCACCTTCAAAAGCAGTAGATTTTTTCAAAAATGCTAGAAAAGCAGCTTATAATAATGATCGAGAAACCGCAAAAAAAGAAGCCAAAAAAGCGTTGAAATCAGCTCCAGGTTTTATTGAAGCCTTATATTTAATAGCCGATATTCAAGTGGTTGAAAAAGATTATGAAAATGCGAACCAAAATTTTGAGAAAATTTTGCAATTGGCTCCAGATTATAAACCAAAGGTGATGTTTACTTATGGAATTGCTCTTTTAGAACAAAAAAAATATACCAAAGCCGCAGAAATCCTAGAACGATTTTTAACCTATCCTCAAAAGTCGGATCGTACCGTAAATCGAGCTAAGAAGTTAATTGGTGATGCTAAATTTATTGAAACCGCCTTAAAAAATCCTGTCCCTTTTAATCCAGTAAACTTAGGCCCAGAAATTAATTCGAATTGGTCGGAATATTGGCCTTCCATTTCGATTGATGGAGAGGCTTTTATTTTTACTCGACAATCAGGAAATAATGAAGACTTTTTTGTAAGTAAAAAAGAAGAAGAAAATTGGCAGAAAGCCTACAACATCGGGGCACCAATAAATACGCCACAAAATGAAGGTGCTCAAACGGTATCAGCGGATGGACGATTTTTTGCTTATACCGTCTGTAATCGCCCAGGTGATTTTGGCAAATGTGATTTATATTATTCTGAAATGAAAAATAATAAATGGACCACACCTAAAAATATGGGGGCTACAATAAACTCGGCACAATGGGAATCACAACCTTCTTTATCTGCAGATGGGAATACCTTGTTTTTTACAAGAGGTACAGATAATAGAGATAAAAACAAGGACATCTGGTTTAGTACTCGATCTGCAAATGGAGATTGGGTTGAACCTCAAAAATTAGGCGAATCCATTAATACGGTATTTAGTGATGAAGGACCATTTATTCATCCTGATGGACAAACCTTATACTTTATTTCTAATGGCCATCCAGGAATGGGAGGGAGCGATGTCTATCTTTCCAGAAAACAAGAAGATGGTTCTTGGGGAAAAGCACAAAATTTAGGCTATCCAATCAATACTGAAAAAGATGAGTATAGCATTATCGTAGGTTTGAATGGAGAACTCGCCTATTTCTCTTCTGATCGAGAAGGAGGTTTTGGCCGCCTAGATATTTATAGTTTTGAAATGCATGAAGAGGGAAGGCCTAAGCCTGTAACCTATGTAGAAGCCAAAGTTTTTGATGTAGAAACAAAGGAAGTATTAGAAGCAAACCTTGAGCTAAATATCCTTGAATCAGGTAAAGTGCATTTAAATGGGAAAACGGATGCAGAAGGTATGTTTTTAGTTTGTTTGCCTTCAGGAGTGGACTATGCATTGAATGTGTCTAAAGAAGGCTATTTATTTCATTCGGAAAATTTTGCCCTAAAAGAAATACATAGCCTAACCAAACCTTTCCAATTGGAAATTGGATTAATAAAAATTCCTGTCAAGGAATCTAAACCAGAAGTTACAATTACCGAAAAACCAAAGCCAAGACCTGTAATTTTAAGGAATGTATTTTTCGAAACGGGTTCTGCATCGCTTAAGCCAGCATCTATTACAGAGTTAAATAAACTGCGAGATCTTTTAAATAATCATTCTAATATGGCCATTCAATTAAATGGACACACGGATAATGTGGGGTCAGAGACAGACAATCTAAATCTCTCTCAACGTCGAGCAGATGCGGTGAAAAACTTCCTAATTAAAGAAGGAATTAATGGTAACCGACTTAAAACCAAAGGTTTTGGAGAGACACAACCTATAGATAGCAATGAGACAAAACAAGGCCGTGCAAGTAACCGAAGAACAGAATTTATTATTCTAAATTGATAAAACACTGGATTTTAGTTGGAATTCCATATATATTTGTCTTCTAACGAATATTAATTATGCATTGTCCTACATGTAATAAATCAGGTTTATTAGTTACTACAACGGTATGTCCGCGTTGTGAAACTCAAATCACTTCAGATTACGATCTAGAAGACAATAGAGAGATGCTCTATAAAAAAGAGCATAGTTTGTTGAAAGGAAAAGTAGTAGAACTCGCTCAAAAAAAAGAGCGTGCAGAAGAAAAAAATGGCCGATATAAAGGCTATTTGACCGTTTTAGGTCTTCTCCTTTTTTCTATTTTTATGTTTAAAAAAACACCTGCTCCAGTAATGGTTGAAAATACAAAAGCCATTGATTCTTTATATTTGGAAAATACCAATCTCCAAAATCAAATTGAAGAGCTCAAGAACCAAACACCATTGAGTACACCTAATTCTATTAAGTATGAAGTACAAGAAGGAGATAATTTGATGAAAATTTCTCGACTCTTTTACAATAATGATACCTTATTAAGTAAATTAATGGAGGTAAATAATATTAGAAATAAACATAAAATTAGAAGAGGTGATACTTTAACTATCTATTTTCAATAATTAAAATATCACCCCTCTTTTATAATTAGAATACTAAGCTAATTACTTGTTTTTGTCTTATTTGTTTACTACAATTTTTCTCGAAATTGCTCCTTCCTTAAAGGTGATCTTTAGTAAATAAATACCATTGATACTCGGCATGTTAATCGCATTATAAATACCTGGTTGGTCATTATTATATAGCCGTTTTCCAACCACATCATAAATTTCAATTTGTTCTGGAAATCTATTCATGTCTACATGAATCAGGCCATTGGTTGGATTTGGAAAAACTTTCAACCCTACACCATTCTCAATATTTTCTGTACTTAAAGGGGAAAGATCTACGTTTTCACAATAATTATTTCCCACACAATCATTAGACGAAGTTTCCGTTACACAGATTTCCCCAGTAGAAGAAGAATTGTTCCATTGGACAGTAACATTTGCGGTACCACTTCCAGAAACCACTGTTCCATTGGTTACGGTCCAAACATAACTTGAACCCGAATTATCGGTTACTGAATAAGACTCTATCGCTTCATTTACAGTAGAAGTATTACCTGTAATACTTGAAATAGAAGGATTAGGGGCAATAGTAACACTAGCGGTAGTCATATCTGTTCCTCCCATTCCATCAGATACATCAAGGGTAATAATATAAGTTCCTGCTGTAGGATAGGAGATAGAAGGATTAGCTCCTGTTTGAGAGGCTGTACTTGCCCCTGGTGTACTCCATGTATAAGTCGTTGCTCCTGTACTTAAATTATTTGGACTAAAAGATTCTCCTTCACAATAAACAGCGTCAGTACTAAAATCAGCGTTTAGTGGCCCAGCAGAATTACTCACACAGAAATTAAAAGATTCAGAAGCTCCAAAATCACCTCCAGTGGTCAATGTACCAGAATCATCGGAAATGGTATAAGAACCTTCTCCAAAACCACAACAAATTCCATCAGAATAGGTGTCAAAAATAGTAAACACATAACAACCATCTGCTAGGCAATAATCTAATGTATATAAGGTAGCATCTTGAGCAAAAGTACTTTCTGTATAAAGCACATTCCCCATATCATCTTCAATAGTAAAGCTCGTTTCTTCTGAATAATTATCAGTTAATAAATCCACAGTAACCACGCTTCCGTTGATTAAGTCAAAGGTTTTAGAAATCATATTATCACTTAAATCTTCATCCACATTTGATCCATTTAAATTGGTCAAATTACCCGAAATGGTGTGATTCCCAATTGGAAGTGTTTGCGTAGGTAAAGTAAATGTAGTGGATTGAAAAAAGCCAATGGTAGGTCCATTATAAGTAAATGTTTGCGTTGCTCCTCCATCATAACTATATACAAAATCAAAAGAAGTAATATCGGTATTCCCAATATTTTTTACCTCAATTTCTGGAGCTACGTCCGTAGAACAAGATTCGTCGGCAAGAATTATTCCTGAAGCGGTCATGTTAAACGCTAAGGAAGCAGGAATATAATAGGTGCCGTCCAATTGGTCTTGATTCGTATTGTTAGGATCTAACCAATTGCTCAATCTATTGTTGTTTGAACCTCCTCCAGTCCAAGAAACAGAAAACTTTCCGTATGAATCATACTGTGTATTTCCACATGCAGCACCTCCTCCATGAAGTTGACCAACAAGACGCTTATCTCCATCGTACAAAGAAGATCCTGAAGATCCGCCTTCTGTTGTACCATCTTCCCAATTATCCACAATCCAGTGATCTCCACCTGGAACGTTGGCATCTCCAGGCCAATCGCCGTCATATAAAGCATCGGTATTAAAGGATATTTTCTTTACATCTCCAGAAGGGTGGTGGATACCTACCGAGGTACTTGCAGCCACACCTGATTTATCCCAGCCTGAGTAAAAAACAGCATAATCAGGGGGAGGAGAAGCACTCATTTCCATTAGAGCAAAATCTGAAGCACCTAAAGAAGAGCGTAAGGTTCCTCCAGCAATACTTTGTGCGGTGCTTCCATCTGCACCGTTGCAAGTTGGACTATCATAATTGAATACAAATACCCAACTGTTATTTACATTGGTTCCACAGTGATTGGCACTCAAAATATAAGGGATATCTGTTCCAGAGGTATTATTTACCATTGTCCCTGTACAGTTTCTTGTTCCTCCTACAATAATCAAGCAGGTAGAAGTGATTTCATCTTCCCAGCCAGCAGAAACAGCACAAGCCACATCATTATTACAATTTCCAGAATCTCCATATCCTCTAACGACCCCCGTACTAAAGAAATCTTTATAGGCATGGACTACATGACTAATAAGAATTTTTCCTTTCCGGATAGAGTGGGCAGGTTCATAATATTCTAAAATAATACTTTCTCCTTTTACAGGGGCAGTCGCAAATTGACCATCATCCTTATTGTTTAACATGGTAAAAGCACCAATTTGGTAGCTTTTATCTTTGTTGTAAATATACATCTCAGCACCTAAAGGCATATAGAAATGCTCAAACAATAGATTAATGGAAGAAGCGCCAAAAGAAGTGATTTCTAATCTCCAAAGACGACCGCCATCAGGAAGTGCTTCCCAAGTTCCGTATTCTTTAGGGCTAATTTTGACATCCATTTTATGCCCGAACCTAGGTGGAAGACCACCCATCTTTTCTTCTTCTTCATCTTCTTGCAATAACTGCATGAGATTGAAGGAAGGCATGATGTATTTTTTGATTTTTTTGTTCACTTCAAATCGCTCACTAGCAGGCGTTCCAGGTCGGCCTATTTGTGCAAATAAACTAGAAGTGCAAAATATAAAAAGTATAAAAAGTAAATTAGTACGCATGTGTAATTGGGTTATATGATTTTAATGAGTGAAACTAAGTTACAAAAAACCAAGTTGAATTTAAAAAGAATTATAAGCTCTTTATTTGAAACAGAAAATCTGACAATTAATAGACCCAAATTTATGAGTTTACCCCCTTTAAAAATAAAAATTTGCTTAAAAAGCTGTTACTAATCGGCTAGACGAGCCAAAAAAGCCGAATTTAATTGCTTTGGATTTGCCTTCCCTTTTGATATTTTCATTGCCTCTCCTATGAACATCCCTAGTAAACCCTTTTTACCTTTTCTATAAGCGTCGACTTTGTCGGGATACTTAGCAAGTACAATTTCTACCCATTCATCCATTGCATTGGTATCATTGGCTTGAAGTAAATTCATTTGAGTAGCTAAGTCAAGTGGGGCGATTTCTGGTTTTTTGATTAATGCAGGAAAAAGCTTTTGGGTAGCAGAAAGTTTGTTGATTTTATCTTCATCAACTAATTGAATCATAGCCACCATTGTTTTCGGAGAAATCGAGAATTCTTCTATCCCAATTTGCGCTTCATTTAAATAAGACTTTATCGTGTTTGTCAACCAATTGGCCGCAGATTTTGGATTTTTACTAAATGATAACATCGAAAAATAATAGTCAGCTAATGCTTTTTCACTGGTGATGACTTCTGCATCATATGGAGATAAGCCTTTGGCAATAAGTGCTTTCTTTAGTGCTTGAGGAAGCTTAGGCATGGAGGCTTTTATCGCTGCCAACCGCTCATCTGAAATAATGATTGGTGGAATATCTGGATCAGGAAAATACCGATAATCATGGGCATCTTCTTTACTTCGCAAAATCGTTAAGGTATCTCCCGTTTGGGCATTAAAAGATCGAGTCTCTTGATCAATAGTTATGCCTTTTTGGATCAGTTCAATTTGTCGGTTGGCTTCAAAATTTATTGCCCGTTTGGCATTGCGAATAGAATTTACATTTTTTACCTCACAACGATTACCATAAGTCGTCTCTCCTTTTTTTCGAATAGAAATATTACAATCACAACGCATAGATCCTTCTTCCATATTCCCATCAGAAATAGCCAAATACCGAACAAGTTGACGAAGTTTATTTAAAAAAACGGCTACTTCTTCTGCAGAACGAAAATCAGGTTCTGTAACCACTTCTAAGAGGGGAGTTCCTGCACGATTCAAATCTATAAGGCTATGTAAAGGATCTTGATCATGAATGGATTTACCCGCATCTTCTTCCATATGAATTCGATTGATGCGAATCGACTTTTCTTCTTTTCCCATTTCAATGGAAATAATTCCTTGACCACAAATGGGCGTATTGTCTTGTGTTATTTGATAACCTTTAGGCAAATCAGCATAAAAGTAATTTTTTCGATCAAAAAAACTTTTCTGATTGATTTGGCATCCTAAGGCTAAACCCAATTTTATCGCATATTCCATTTGAAGGGCATTGGGCTGTGGTAATGTGCCTGGATGACCCAAAGAAATAGGACTAATGCGCGTATTGGGAGTTCCCCCAAAGGCCACTTCATCTTGGCAGAAAGCTTTGCTCTTTGTACTCAATTGTACATGTACTTCCAATCCAATAACAATTTCTAAATCCGAATTTGAATCTGCCATTCCTTAAGAAAATATGGTTTTGGCTTGTTCAATAGCCTTTGGAATACCTGCTGCATTCTTTCCTCCAGCAGTCGCATAAAAAGCTTGACCACCTCCACCACCTTGGATGTTTTTAGCCAAGTCTCTAATAATACTTCCCGCATTCAAACTTTTTTCGGTAGTTAAATTTTCCGAAATAGCTACCGCTAAATTGGCTTTATTATTAATTTCAGCGCCAAGCACTAAAAATAAATTATCCACTTCATTTCTTAATTCAAAAGATAATTGTTTAATCGCATCCATAGATTTTAGGTCAACCTTTGCCCCTATGAAATTTATACCATTAATTACCTGAATTTGATCTTTCAATTCCTTTTTCGTGATTTGAGCTTGCATCGCTACAAATTTATCCAACTCCTTTTTCAGTTGCTTATTCTCTTCTTGTAATTGATCTACTTGAGCAACTACATTTTGAGGGTTTTTAAAGCGCGTACCAATTTCTTTTACGGTATTTAAGGCATCATTAAAATAAGCCCATGCCGCTTTTCCCGTTAAAGCTTCAATACGTCGAACGCCGGCTTGAATAGAACTTTCACTAGTTAGTTTGAATAAGCCTAATTGTCCAGTAGCATTAACATGGCAACCTCCACAGAGTTCATTAGAATAGCTAGGGTCAAATGTAATCATACGCACATTGTCGCCATATTTTTCTCCAAAAAGCATCATTGCGCCAGCCGCTTTAGCCTCTTCAATGCCTATACTACGATGTTCAGTTAAAGGAATATTTGCACGAATTTTTTCATTGACGATATCTTCTACTTGTTGAATTTCTTCTTCTGACATTTTTGCGAAATGAGAAAAATCAAATCGTAGATATTGATCATTTAATAAAGAACCTTTTTGTTCTACATGTGTACCAAGTACTTGTCGAAGGGCTGCATGAACTAAATGCGTAGCGGTATGATTATTTTCCGTAGCCGCACGTTTTACCCCATTGACTTGTGCCTTTACGGTTTGATCAAAATTACTTGGGAATTTTTTTACAATATGAATAAAAAGATCATTCTCTTTTTTGGTATCTAGTACTGGAATTTTTTCTTCACCAAAAAATAATAACCCTTTGTCACCTACTTGTCCGCCACCTTCTGCATAAAAAGGGGTGGTGTCTAATACGAGTTGATATTGATCTTTATCTTTTAGTTTGACCGTACGATATTTAATCACATGGGCTTCTGATTCTAGAAGATCGTATCCAACAAAAGAAGTGGATAAATCTCCATTGACTTCTATCCAATCACCCACACTTCGTTCTGCATCGGCTTCTGATCCTTTTCGTTGTTTTTCCAATGCGGCTTTAAATCCACCCATATCTACACTTGCTCCTTTTTCAGAAACAATAAGTTGGGTTAAATCAATGGGAAAGCCATAGGTGTCAAACAATTCAAAGGCTACTTTGCCGTCGAGCTGATTATTTTTTAATTCCAATTGTTCTAATCTTCGAAGACCAGAAGCCAAGGTTTTTAAGAATTTCTTTTCTTCTTCTAAAACGATTTTACTCACAAAGTCTTTTTGCGCATCCAATTCAGGAAAGGTATCTTTAAAAGAATGGGCGAGGGTAGGAACCAACCTAAATAATAAGGGTTCTTTTTGATCTAAAAAAGTATAATAATATCGAACCGCTCTTCTTAAAATTCGTTTAATGACATAGCCTGCGCCGTTATTTGCTGGAAGTTGTCCGTCTGCAATGGCAAAACAAACTGCTCGGATGTGATCTACAACTACCCGCATGGCAATATCTGATTTTGCATTTTCCTCATAGGAAAAAGTGTATTTTTTATCAGTGATATCTTCTACCATATTTATAAAAGGCATAAAGACATCGGTCGCATAATTGGTGATTTTAGATTGAATGACCATACAAAGTCGTTCAAAACCCATCCCTGTATCGATATGTTTAGCAGGAAGGTTTTCGAGTTGACCATTCGCCTTTCGGTTGAATTGAATAAACACTAAGTTCCAAATTTCAACCACTTGAGGATGATCTTGATTGACCAATGTTTTTCCATCAATTTTTTGACGTTCTTCTTCTGGACGTATATCTACATGAATTTCTGAACAAGGTCCACAAGGGCCAGTTTCACCCATTTCCCAAAAGTTATCTTTTCGATCAAAAGGAAGGATACGGTCTTCATTTACCCACGTTTTCCAAAATTCAATGGCTTCTTTATCTTCTTCAAGGTTATCTTCTTCATCTCCTTCAAAAATGGTGATGTACAGACGATCTTTGTCTATTTTATAATGGTTGGTTAAAAGATCCCAAGCCCATTCGATGGCTTCTTTTTTAAAATAATCACCAAAAGACCAATTGCCCAACATTTCAAACATGGTTTGGTGATAACTATCAATACCTACTTCTTCTAAGTCATTATGTTTTCCTGAAACCCGTAAACATTTTTGTGTATCTGCAATTCGTGGAATATCTGGAGTTTGATTACCTAAGAAAAAATCTTTAAACTGATTCATTCCTGCATTGGTGAACATTAAGGTAGGATCATCTTTTACCACAATAGGAGCAGAGGGGACAATCTTATGTCCTTTATTTTTGAAATAATCTAAAAATGTCTGTCTGATTTCGCTTGCTTTCATAATCACTTAATAAATTTTCAGTAGAATTAGATTGTTAACTGTTATTTCCGTTTTTTAGTTTCAGAATGCAAAAGTAAATAAGTCTTATGAGATAAACTGATTTTTTTGCTAAGAATACATTAAAAATCTTTTTTTCTTTAAGTGAAACTATTGATTCATGTCAAATATGAATGTCATGTATATGAATTGAAACCTTATATTTGTACTTTCGTTTAGGAATAAACTGAGAAATAGGTTTTATGTTAAATATTTACGCAGAAGATGGACATTAATATTAGTGTCACTAATTTGCATATAAAACCTAGCGTTTTTCTTATTTTTTTAACAAAACATTGTCATTTTGGTGTCAGGATGTGGAGAACTTATTCATAAAACTTTTGAATAATTAAAAACTGTGACTTATTTTTGTGCCGGTTAAGATAGAAAATTTAAAATCAGGTAAAAACGGTTAAGACAAAGGCAGGTCAATTTTGATAACCAAAATGAATCAACTCCTGAAATGAGAAAAGAAAGATTTATTTACAATACAAATACCCTTAGGTACGAAAAGGTGGAACCTCAATGGAAACACCGAATCGTCAAAGGTATAGGATTCTTCTTTGCAGTATTTGTATTAGCATGGGTGTTAAGTCAATTTTTAGACTCTCCCCGCGAAAAAGAACTCAAGTCTGAGATCTATATGATGGAAAAACAGTTTGATCTTCTCAATGATCAAATTTCTGTCTATGAAAAAGTACTACAAAACATGAAAGATCGGGATGATAATATCTATCGTATGGTCTTTGAAATGGAGCCTGTAGATTCTTATGTGTGGGAAGGCGGAATTGGTGGAAGCCAAAAGTACGAAAAACTAAGAGACTACAGCACGAGTAAGTTAATGGTAGAAACTTCTCAACGTATTGATAAATTACGTAGAAAAATTGCAGTTCAATCTCAATCTTTAGATGTAATTACTAAACAATATAAAGACAAAGAGCAAATGCTCGCTGCCATCCCTTCTGTTCGACCTATTCGAAAATTAAGTAGAGAAATTAAGTTGTTTTCTGGTTTTGGTATGCGAATGCACCCAATCCATAAAGTAAGAAAAATGCATTGGGGAATTGATTTTACTGCTCCAAAAGGTACACCTGTGTATTCAACAGGAGATGGTAAGGTGATAGAAGTGAAAAGTAGCCGTACAGGATATGGACGAAAAATCATCATTGATCATGGGTATGGATATAAGACCTTATATGCTCACTTAAATTCAATTGATGTAAAGAGAGGACAACAAATTAGTAAAGGAGAAAAGATTGGTACCGTAGGAAATACAGGTACTTCAACGGCTCCACACTTACATTATGAAGTGATTCATAAAGGTGCAAAAGTAAATCCAATTCACTTTTGTGTAGATAATCTTTCTCCAGAAGAATACCATGAAATGGCCGAAATGGCAGGAATGGCAAATCAAAGTTTTGACTTTGGTGGAGAAGAAGAGATAAACCCATAATAGGAATAAAACCAAATGAAAATATTGAAGCCTGCGTTTGATTAACGCAGGTTTTTTTTATATTTACATTTCAAGTGCTTTGAAAATATGGCTTGTTTTAACCCAATCGTTTTTTTACCTAACAATAAGTGAAGTTATTTTTATGCCATTACCAGATCAAGAACTTACTAAATTGTACTATACTATTGGAGAAGTGGCAGACATGTTTGCTGTCTCTAACTCCTTAATTCGATTTTGGGAATCAGAATTTGATATTCTTAATCCGAAAAAGAATAGTAAAGGCGATCGCCGTTTTACAAAGAAAGACATCCATAACCTCAAACTGATTTATCATTTGGTTAAAGATAAAGGCTATACTTTAGATGGAGCTAAAAAGGAGCTAAAAGGAGCTAAAGATCATTTGGAGCATAAAATGAAACATATTGAAGATTTGAAGAACATCAAGCAGTTTCTTCAAAAGATCAAAGATGGTTTAACAGAATAAAGCGGGTAGTTATTAATAATCGATTTGTCTATCGGAAATATTGAATCTAAGTCCACCTCCAACAAATATTCTAGAATAATCATTGGCATCTATTCCACTATTCAATTTTCGATAATACATATCAAAATCGATGTAAAGGTTATGACGAAGTTGATAACTTGCGGTAAATTGATTCAACAATAATTTATTAGCAATTCCTTGTCCCGTTTTATGTCCAAAATCATCGTCTATCCCGTCTGGAGCAGATCGATTATCATTGCTTAAGAAAATATTATTTCCCCAGTTCGAATCATTATTGTCCGTTCCATAATTCGCATAAATTAATCGATTGGTTAATTGTAATGCGGCAATAGGCTTATAACGAAGAATAGCTAAAACTTCAGAAAAATTGGCACCTAGAGGGTGAGCCAATGGTTGATTATAATGGGTATAATTTGCTGAAGCATCTCGGTGTGTATAAGTGTAAGGCCGAACCGAATTATATTCTAGCTGTAAGTCCAAATGATCAATACCTGCTACATCAACATATTTCAATCCTGTTTGAATTCCTTGTTTATTTGCCCAAAAACCATCTCGTTTGACCACCGCTTCTTTAAAGATAAATTCATCAAGTACAATTTGGCCATAGAGTTGAAATCGCTTTAGGAAATTCCATTTGAAATCCAATCCAAAAATCACATTATCTGGACTACCTAAAGCTTGTTCTACGGTACGATAAATAATTACAGGATTAAGATATTGTAACTCGAAATTATTTCCTCGATCAAAAATAACCGACTCAAATAATCCAATGTTAATATTAGGTCTTATATTAAAACTCAAAAGATGCGCCGCCATGTATTTTTTAGGTCGTACTCGATCACCAAAAGAATTTCGATTAAATTGACCCGTTAATTCGGCAAATAAATTTTGGAAATTAAATCGCCAAATTTGGGTGTTTAGTTTTAAGTAAAAATAGTTGTTGGAATAATTCGATAAAAATAAAGATCGATGTCCATTCCCAATAAAGTTTTGACCATGACCAAACTGTAAATGAATATGCTTCGTAATATTAGCAGCGATGTAAGCTTGGGCGTTTAAATAATCATATCCATCCGTAAATTTAAAAATACTACTCTCATATGGTTTATAAAATCCAGCGCCCGGTACAGAGGTAGTCGCAATATTTCTTTCTGTTACATGCGTAGGAAACCGAGTCTGATTTTCATATAAATTAGAATGAATATACACCCGATTGTCTATGTTAACACGTAGATCAAACCCTCTAGTATTATGAAAAGTAAAACTTTCATCTCCTTGCTCTTTGCCCATTTTTAGGTGAATCACAGGATTGATTCTTAACTTAAAGTGCGGTTTATCTACTTGCCAAAGATTCGCTGGTGTATTATAGAATATTTTGAAAATAGGTTTCTTAGATAAAAAATAACGATCTTCTGATTTAGGATCAGATTGTATATTTTTACTAACTAATTTATAAAATGTTTTTGTGCTATCTATATATTCTTTTTCATAGGATTCTTCCATGTTTTGATAGCTCGTCTCTTCGCTATCATCTTCTTGATTTACCCAGTCATTATTATCTTTAAAGATATAGTCCATTTCTAAACTATCTCGCTTAGAAAGGAGTTGATTTTTATTGTCAACATCAATCGCATATGCAGTTACCTCTTTCCTCGTGTAGGGCTTCACTGTAGAGAAAAATGGAGCAGGTACTTCCTGCCCAGATTTAATTTCCAAACGATCCATTATATGGTAAGATTCATTACCCATCGGAATGGTTGAGCTTTGAGTATATACTATAGCAGGAATTAAAATAATGGCAAGTAATCCACAGAGAATCTTTTTCATGATAACGTTGTTTTGATACATTAGTCGCCA
The DNA here is from genome assembly GCA_020629935.1 of Saprospiraceae bacterium. Lineage (GTDB taxonomy): Bacteria > Bacteroidota > Bacteroidia > Chitinophagales > Saprospiraceae > JAHDCJ01. Next base: position 25,703 of record JAHDCJ010000065.1, read on the forward strand.
AAAATACGTGTTTTCTTTATAAAAGTGTTTAAAATTAGGAAACTTAAAAGAACAACTACTGTTAAAATTCCTGCATCAGCCCACTCTTTAAAAATTATTTTTCCGGTAAGGAACAAAATTCCATAGGTCATTACGATGCTACTTATCCAACATATAAATAAATTTAATAAATTGTTTTTGGGTTTTGTACCAATAGTAGAAAAATCAGTATCTTCTTTTGTAGAATGAATTTCATCCAATACTTCTTCTTGATTTTCACCTAATGCAATGTCCTCTTTAGGAATTTTAGTCACGGTTCTATTATTCCAAGCACCATCAGGCCGAACTTTATTAAAGAAGTGTTGAAGCGTCTGTTCGGATGTTGGAGGAGTGATGAAAGTGACAATCAACCAAACGACTGTAGTTAAACAGACCGTAAATAAAAAGGCATTAGGAAACTCCCATCCTACGAAATAGGAAATGGTCATGCCTGCAAAAGGAGCAATGGTAGCAGAAATTTCACTCCATGCATTGATACGCCACCAATACCATCGAAGAATTAATACTAAACCAAGACCAGCTCCACAAGAGAAAATAAATTTCCAAGCGGATTCTATTGTTTCCAATTGGGTAGTTACGAAAATACTGATTACCATTAAAACTAGTGTGGTTATTCTAGATATGCTTATTAGCTTTTTGTTATTTGCGTTAGGCGAAACAAATCGCTTATAAATATCATTTACTAAATAACTCGCGCCCCAATTCAGTTGGGTTGAAATCGTACTCATATAAGCTGCAATAAATGCGACTAACAGCATCCCTTTTAAACCAGCAGGTAAGAAATCATCCATTGCATATACAAAACCATCCCGATATTCACTTTCTGATAATTCTGGGTATAAAACGAACGTACACAGACCTACAAGAATCCAAGGCCAAGGTCGAATGCAATAATGAGCGATTTGAAAAAATAAAGTAGCATATACCGCATCTTTTTCAGATTTTGCACTCATCATACGCTGAGCTACATAACCTCCACCTCCAGGTTCTGCACCTGGATACCAACTGGCCCACCATTGGACGCCAATAAAGGCAAAAAATGAAGCAAAGCTCAAGCTTAATGCCATACCCAGTTGACCTTCTTCTCCACCAATGGTTGGAAAGAAATTTAAACTGGTTGGCGAAATATCATGCATGGCTTCTTTAAGTCCATCTATACCTCCAATCTTTTCATTATTGACAACAATGACTGCGAGAATAATACATCCTGTGATTGCAACAAAAAATTGAATCACATCAGTAATCGCAATACCTAGTAATCCCGATACAGAAGAATAAATAGCGACAAGTAGCATTAAAACAGCCGTTACAGCCAAGGAAGTATTATAGTCAAAGCCAAAAAAGCCTTTCATTAAACTAATCATGGCTAAGTTCACCCATCCAATAATGATTACGTTCATGAATAATCCAAGATAGACTGCTTTAAATCCTCTTAAAAACCGTGCAGGTGCTCCACTGTATCGTAACTCAATGAGTTCTACTTCTGTCAATACCCCTGATTTTCGCCAAAGTTTGGCAAAGAAGAATGTAGTTAACATTCCTCCAATCAGTGCATTCCACCACAACCAATTTCCTGAAATACCATCTTTCCTTACAATTTCTGTAACAGCTAATGGAGTATCAGCGGCAAAGGTGGTAGCTACCATAGAAATCCCAGCGATATACCAAGGAAGGTTTCGACCACCTAAGAAAAAAGAACTTAAATCTTTACTTCCTTTTTGGGCAAAAGAAAGTCCTACCGAAACAATTAATAGCAGGAAGCCAATGATAATGATCCAATCTAGTGTTGCTAACATAATTTAAATTTTCATTCAATTTTATAGACTCTAATTTAGAAGAATATTTCTATCTTAAAGGCTATTTCAATGCTTATTTGAAAACCTATGTTATGAAAACTAAATTTATTCTTACTTTTTGTTTAATCTTTGCGGGGACTATTGTTTTAATGGCTCAAAGTATTCAATCCTTAAAAGATGTTCAACCTAAAGAAGCTTATGAAAACATCCATGTGATTCCAGTACATTCAGATGATTATACGAGTTCGTATGTAATTTTTATTAAAAAAGAAGTGAAGCTTCATCGACATGATGTGCATACCGAACATGTCTTGATATTAGAAGGAAAAGGAATAATGACTTTGAATGAAAAAACGATGCAGGTAAAAAAAGGGGACTGGTTAACCATTCCTAAAGGAACTAGCCATTCTGTGAAAGTGTCTAGTCGAAAACCTATGAAAGTAGTTTCGGTTCAATGTCCTAAATTTTTGGGAAAGGATCGAATATTTATGGATTAAAATTAATTATTCTTTTGGAAAAGTGGAAAAAAGGAAAATAGTGTAATTTTTCCTTTTTTCCATGAAATGCTATTGTATAAGCGTTAAATCACCTTTAACAATTTTACGTTTCGAATCATTGTATTCAACTTCTAAGTAATAAACAAAAACGCCTGGATTCATTAATCGTCCTCTAAAAGTTCCATCCCAGCCATAGGTCTCATCATCAGGTTGAAAATCATCAACTTCGTAAAGTAACTCGCCCCAACGATCATAGATTTTCATTGTACGAATTATAGCTACCCCATCTCCAGCATATGGAATGAAGACGTCATTTATTCCATCGTCATTTGGCGAGAAGGCATTGGGCACAAATAAACTTTGATCTACGACTACATTAATCATCACTTGATCTGAAACAGAACACCCTTCTTCATTAGTTATCGTTAAAGTATAAGTAGTATTTTGATCTGGTGTTGCCACTGGATTTAAACAATCACTACAACTTAAAGTATTTGATGGGGTCCATGAATAATTTACATTTATATTTTCTAGAATAGGTGAAAGTTCATAAGATTCACCCAGATTAATTGTTGCAGAAGGACCAGCATCAACAATAGGTAATTCAGAAGAGTTAATAATAACTGTTTCCACAACTTCACAACCTAGTGCATCTTGAATATAAATTTGATAACTACCCGATTCAAGGTTAAACCAAACATTACTATTTTGATAAGTATTCCCATTTAATGAAAAAATGTAAGGCGGAGCACCATTCAGTACCTCATCAATTACAATTAATCCACTAAATGTATCACCACATTCATTATGCTCCAAACGAATAATAGGTTCCATTGGCGTATTAGGAGCTAGTTCAATATTAGCCGAATTTTCGCATCCATTGGTATCCACAACTGTGATAGAATAATTGCCAGACGAAAGATCTGTAATTGTGGTGGTCGTTTCTTGATTATTCCATATAATTTGATATCCTGGAGTTCCTCCTGTGATAGAGGCAGAAATACTTCCATTATTACCACCCTCACATGTTCCTTCATCAATATTTAATGAAATGGATAACGGCGAACTCGTATTATCAATGTTTATAGATTCTACCTGTAATTCACAACCATTGGCATCTTTGATCATTGCCGTATAGGTTCCAACAGAAAGGTTAATAGCTGTATGACCTGTTTGCACTGGAATAGTATTCCATACAATATCATAAGGAGGTGTACCTCCTAATACTTCTATTGTTGCATTACCATCTGAAGACCCATGGCAATAGATAGGGGTGATTTCAATTACATTAGCCAATAGTGGGGCAGGGTTAATTATGGTAGTTTGGCTTTCATAAGCACATCCATTTATATCAGTAGCAGTTACTGAATATATTCCCTCTGCTAAATTGGTTGCAGGATTGGTAGTTTGTCCATTATTCCATAGATAAGTAAAAGGAGGAGTTCCACCCGTTAGATTAATAAAAGCCTCACCTTCTGTTCCTATATTACATCCTGAATTGTTATTTGAAATGTTACCCGAAATAGGTAGTGCCTCAAAAATATCTGTTGATTCACTGATCATACATCCATTTCCATCAACAACAATAAGTGTATAATTACCAGCTGGAATATTGGTTAAATTAGGTGTATCCGAATTATTTTGCCATTTATAGATGTAAGGAGGTGTACCTCCAGTTATTGTAGAGTAAATAGCTCCTGTAAATGTTCCATTACAATTAATATGTTCAGGATCTAGATCTAAAGCTAAGGGTAGAGGGGCTGTAATATTTATACTAGAAATTAAACTACAATTATTAGTGTCAGTTATGGTAATGGTATGAAGCCCTTCATTAAGGAGGTTAGCTGTTGAATTTGTTTCCCCATTATCCCAAAGATAGTTATAAGGAGCTGTTCCGCCATTAGCAGAAATAGTAGCTTGACCATCACTAAGTCCATTACAAGAGACATTAGAATTTACCAATAATGCATCTATGTTTATACTTTCTGGTTGTGTAATTTCTATAGAAGTTATTGTTGAACAATTGTTTGAATCCGTAACCGTAACCACATGTATGCCACTGTTAAGATTTATTGCTGTTGAATTCGTTTCCCCGTTATCCCAGAGATAGTTATACGGAGCTGTTCCTCCATTTGCAGAGACTGAAGCTTGCCCATCACTAAGCCCATTGCATGAGACATTTGAAATAATTGTAGGTGTATTTGCAATAAGAATATTGGGATGCGTAATACTTATAAAATTGGTAGTCATACAGCTATTGGCATCAGTTACAGAAATAATATGTATTCCCGCATTTAAATTTATGGCTGTATTATTTGTTTCCCCATTGTCCCAAAGATAAGAATATGGAGTGGTTCCCCCATTAACAGAGATGGTAGCTTGAC
>JAHDCJ010000066.1:0-10569 GCA_020629935.1 Saprospiraceae bacterium
TGGACGAGCTAAAAAAGAAAAAATATAACCAGTTTTATATAAAGATTTTTGAGTATGATGGGATATAGTGGTTCGCTGATAACGTTCAGCGGCCACTTTTTTTTATGGTATTTGGTTAAAAAGAACGCTTTATTATTTATTACCTTTATTGTTCTAAAAAATCAACTCATGTTAAAAATAGAGCATATAGGGATTGCGGTTAAAAACCTAGAAGAATCTAACGAATTGTTTGCTAAACTTTTGGGCAAACCCCATTATAAAACCGAAATAGTAGCATCAGAAGGAGTGAGTACCTCCTTCTTCAAAACAGGTCCAAATAAAATAGAATTACTTGAAGCACAACATGAAGAAAGTCCGATCGCTCGTTTTATACAAAAAAGGGGAGAAGGGGTACATCACATTGCTTTCGCAGTAGAAGATATCAGGGAAGAAATGAAGCGTTTGGAAAAGGAAGGATTTATTTTGTTAAATAAAGAACCAAAATTTGGTGCGGATAACAAGCTCGTTTGTTTTTTACATCCTAAATCCAGTAATGGGGTTCTTATCGAACTTTGTCAGGAAAGAGAAGACTAGTGGAACCCTATTTATATTTAATCGCCATATCAGGTGGCTTTTTTGCTGGCGTATTAAACACTTTGGCAGGCAACGGTTCTGCTATTACACTTTCTATTTTGACGCTCATTTTCAACCTTCCTGAAGACATTGCGAATGGCACGAATCGTTTAGGTGTTTTGTTTCAAGGAATCACTTCCACTTGGTCATTTTATGCTAATGACAAACTTCAATTAAATCGTGCTTATCCCATTATTATTCCTTGTTTATTGGGTGCTTTGGCTGGGGCTTGGGCAGCGATAACCATAAGTAATGAACAATTTAAAGTAATTTTCAAATTCTTAATGGTTTTGATGTTTTTCATCATATTAATAAAACCGAAACGATGGCTTAGAAAAACAGATTTTGAAAATCCTCCTTCCTTATGGATTACGATTCCTGCCTTTTTACTCCTTGGCTTTTATGGGGGATTTATTCAAATGGGCATGGGCATATTTTTCCTCGCGATTATGGTGCTCTTGGCTAAATATAGTATTTCCGATGCCAATGGGATCAAAGCCTTTGTTATTTTAGTTTATACCAGTATCGTCATTTGCATTTTTGCTTGGCATGGATTAATCGACTGGAAGATTGGTGGTCTAATTGCATCTGGCCAAGCTATTGGCGGTTTGGTTGGAGGTAAGTTTGCCACACAACATCCAAAGGCAGATATTTGGGCTCATCGTTTATTGGTTCTGGTGGTAATTGTTGTTTTAATTCAGTTATTTATTGTGGGGAATTAAGATCTCTTCTTAAACCACTTTTTAGTAAGATGGTCTATGTTTTTCATAAAAAGCAAAAAAGACATCATTCAATTTTCCTACTGCTTCTTCAATAGTATGCCCTTTAAACAAGCCTAGCTTTTGTTTTTTGGCAGATTTCGCTTTTTTCTTTCCTAGAAACTTACTGAACTTTACATAAGTAGGAAAAGGAGCATCCAGTTCATTTAAGTATTTATCATTAATAACAAATGCCTTTAATCCGATATTGGTATCTCTATCTGTTTCTCCGATGTAAGTGATATAGTAATTTTTGCCTTCCAAACTTATACTTGGATCAAGCGATTGATTTTCATTATAAAAATAACCTTGTAGTTCTCCATTTTTTAATCTCGTAGTAGAAGTATCATACATAAAAACAAAATCGGAATACTTATAGACATATTTAAATGCTTCAAAAACCTCCTGATTAATGGAGTCTCTTTCTTCAATTTTATTCTTTAACGCGGTTTCCATTCTTATCCTTGCTTTCCCTTGAAGTTTCGGATTATCAACCGTTCTTTGTAAGGCATTAATCGTTCGCGCTTTGGTTTCTAGTCTTACAACCAACACGCCTTCTTTCATTTTTTTAGCATGCCGAAAAGCAACCTCTACACGGCTCGTACTATCTTGAATTTGGCCAAAAACAGTATTTATCCCCAACAGGTTTACTATTAAAAACAGGTTTATAAATAACAATTTATTCATCTTACTTTTCCTTTATATCTTCCCTTTTTAAAACAAAATCATTTGATTATTAAAGACTAATTATACATCCAAAAACTATTCCGTTGTTAATAAATGGTTAAAAGATTTCAATAAACAAGGGAATAAATAATAGAAATCTTATTTTAGCGGAGTTTTTCTCAAAGAAGTTGGTTATTCAACTTCAAATCAAATGGACAACATTCCAACAAATTTATTAAAAATTCAAGCATAAGATGCAGACTTCAATAGATATCCAAGCATTAAACGAAAAAATTTATTTAGAAAGTGCTTTTCTAGAAAATTTAAATACAGAAACGAGTAAAGTCATTATCGGACAAAAACATATGATTGAGCGATTGTTACTTGCTTTATTAGCGCAAGGACATATTTTGCTTGAAGGACTTCCTGGTTTGGCGAAAACATTGGCCATTAAAACACTTTCCTCTGTGGTAGATGCCAAATTTAGTCGTATTCAATTTACACCAGATTTACTTCCTGCCGATATTATTGGTACCATGATTTACAATCCCAATAAAAATGAATTCTCGGTAAGAAAGGGGCCTGTCTTTGCCAACTTTATTTTAGCAGATGAGATTAATCGAGCGCCAGCCAAAGTACAAAGTGCTTTGCTTGAAGCCATGCAAGAACGACAAGTAACCATTGGAACCAACACCTTTAAATTGGAAGAACCCTTTTTGGTTTTAGCCACGCAAAATCCAATTGAACAAGAAGGAACTTATCCGCTCCCTGAAGCGCAGGTGGATCGTTTTATGTTGAAAGTAAAAATATCTTACCCTAATAAAGAGGAAGAACGTCAAATCATTCGCCAAAACATTGTTGGCCTTGCTGCACAAACAGTTCAAAAAGTTGTCTCTCCCGAGGAGATTTTGAAAGCCAGAAAAACGGTTCGTAGTATTTACATGGACGAAAAAATTGAGCAATACATTTTAGATATTGTTTTTGCTACACGTGAGCCAGCATCTTATGGTTTAGAAAAATTAAAACCATTAATCAACTACGGTGGATCTCCAAGAGCAAGTATAAATTTAGCGCTTGCAGCAAAAGCTTATGCCTTTATCAAACGTCGAGGATATGTCATCCCAGAAGATATTCGTGCGGTTTGTTATGACATTCTTCGGCATAGAATTGGTTTAAGTTATGAAGCAGAGGCAGAAAACATTGACCAAGAAATGATCATTAGTGAAATCTTAAACCGTGTGGAAGTCCCTTAATTTTTCTTTCTTTTTAAAATTTAAAAACGATTCATGCGGCATCTTGCGTTACATATCCTAACTGTATTTTTCATCTTAGGCTTTTCATTGATTGGAAAAGCCCAAAATCCTGATTTGCTTACCCAAGCAAGAAGCTTATTTAAGCCTGGAGATCAAGTACAATGGGTTAAACAATTCGAAGGAACAATCAATAATAAACATAAGGTCATTTTAGCATTAGGTAAAAATGATTTACTTTATCAAGGCCTCATTTATTATGTCAACAGTAAACAAACTTTCTTCCTTAATGGTGGCGCAAAAACTAATGATATTACCTTAAATGAAACGGATCAGAATGGAAATATTTCTGGTTCTATTCAAGCTAAAATAAATCAACAAACTTTCCAAGGCGATTGGCTCAATATTGACAAAAGTCATGGTTTCCATTTAGCATTAAAAGAAACTTCTTCTCCTGTGTTTAAGGCTTCTTATTGTGGGGAAGAAGATCGGTTTAAACATTTCGAAGGGGTACTTCAAAAATATAAAATTCAACTGTATCTTCATTTTACAGATAAAAATAGAATCAAGGGTTATGTTTATTTCGACAAAAAGAAAAAGACCCTAACTGCCAATGGTTATACCGATACTGATGGTTCTTTGTTTCTTAACCTAGAAGATGAAAACCAACAAGCCAAAGGAGCGATAAAAGTTCGAAGTAATCTTTCTTGTTTGTATAAAGAAACTAAAGACTTTGCCGTTCCTTTTCAAATTAAATTAGCAAAAGAAATTGGAACCGGTTGCATGGCGTATATTAGTTATTGCAACATGTATGAAATGTCTTACCCAAAGTTGGATGGTGAAATGGAATTCAATCAATTTATTGCCGATCAACAAACAGAATGGATGAATGAAATTCAAAGTCATTCGAATCGTTTTGTGTTTCTTACTAAAGAATATCAACCTAAAAACAGAAATGCGCTTCGCGTATATTCTTGGTATCAAATCCATCATCTCTCCAATGATTTAATTTCTGGAAAATGGTATTTCACCAATACATGGGATGATGATTTTAAAGCCGTCGATTTTAATTATGATCTTAAAAATAAACAAAATATTTTGATCGATGATCTATTCAAAATAGATTCCGACCATCAATCTTTTGTTGCAAATTATATTCAAAAAGAATTGGTCAAAAGACCATTTAAAACAGATGAAAATTATCTTACTTGGATCAAAGACTTAGCCTTTGACTATTTCACTATCATGGATGAAGGCATTCAATTTAGTTCTGACTTTCATGCCATTTATGGAACTCAAAAAGTAATGATTCCTTTTCAAAATCTTAAACCCTATTTAAAATCTGAATCGCCATTAAATCCTTATTTAAATTGAATAAAATAAATTACATCATCTTCTGTTCTGTTTTGTTCTTTAGTGCTTGCTTAGGAACAAAACCCACCACATTAACGTCTATCATACCCAACAAAGGCATGGACGTCTTAGATGTTAATCCTAAAGAAGTAATTTGGACGAGTATCTACAAAGGATTGGAGGGAGAAACACATGAGGTGACGTTGGAGTTAGCCGCCACTTCTACTTCGTATGGGGGCCTACTTACTTTTCTTTCTTCTGGAGAAACATTTGAATTGAAAGGACAAGTACAAACCGACCCCAATAGTATTGGAGATTTGGTCAACTCGGAAGAAATTCAAGGAACCCTTTTCACGCAATCTGCAAATGGAGATTTGACTTTAGAATACAATCAAGAAAAGAAAACGATAGGAAATACACACCCCAGTTATTTTGTGTTAGAAGAATTTTATAATGATTTGAAAACAGGAAAACACACCGTACTTTCTTCTGGAGATGAAATGAAAATTAACTATTTAGCAGATCCCGCTCGAATAGGAATGCATTATCATTTTAAAAAAGTAAAGACATTACAAGCTCCCAATCCTGTGCGTTATAATTTTTCTTCTTGTATGTATGAAACCGATCAAGGAGATCAAATTTTATTGCATGCTTCTCCTGGAAGTTCTTCTACTATCAGTGCGAATTTGAACGGATACGAAAGTCCGCTTTTTGAAGATTACACGGTCTTTGTTGATCCCAACACGCATCAATTTTCTAGCGGTTTAACAAACAAACATGGAGATCCTTCGATAAAAATAAAAGGTTATGAAGTAGATCGTTCGCTCCTTCATGTAGATTTAAAAAAGATCGACGATGCCGATTATATTTCTTTCCCGTCGGAAACTGGATTTTATAAAAAGGCTTGTATTCAACAAAAAACAATTGGTCATTCTAATTATTATTCAAGCGTTGATTTTGCATTTCCTACCTTAAAAAATGAAGCCTTTAATCAGGAAATAAAAACCATCATTTTTGATTATAAAAAGAAACATGAAGCCTTTATTGAAGGTTTAGACCCTAGCAATAATAAAGATCTTTTTTCGCCAAGCAATCGTTCGGCGCACAGAAGTTACAGCTATTACCAAACCTCTTATTTGTCGGAGCGTTTTGTGAGTGTATTGACTTATTTTAGTTCTACTTTTTTGCCCAATGAAATGAATGCTTTAAATTATGATTTGGTCAACAACCAATCGTTTAGCGAAGCCGATTTGTTTGATTCTACAAAAGATTATAAAGCATTTATTAAAGAATATATTTCTACCGAATGCACCCAACTTGAATATGCTGAAGACGACTCTTTTATCAACTTCGTAAAAGAAGAGCCTTTCGCATACATGTTGATTGGAATGAATGGATTGATTTATAGCACAGAATGGAATGGGATTTTTGGCAACATAAAAGTTTACATTCCCTTTGAAGATTTACGACCTTATTTTAAAAACACCCCTTTGGTAAAATCACTTTTGAACGAAGAAAAATAAACACACATGGAAGCTAGTGAGTTGATCAAAAAAGTTCGGAAAATTGAAATTAAAACCCGTGGGATTAGTAAGCATCTTTTCGCAGGGGAATACCATAGTGCCTTTAAGGGTAGGGGAATGTCTTTTAGTGAAGTGCGCAATTATCATTATGGAGATGACATTCGAAATATTGATTGGAACGTGACGGCTCGGTATAATGAAACGTTTGTAAAAATTTTCGAAGAAGAAAGAGAGCTTACTTTTATGATCTTAGTGGATGTGAGTCCTTCCTCATTTTTTGGAACTTCCAACCAAATGAAAAATGAAATCATTACAGAAATTTCTGCGGTACTCGCTTTTTCTGCAATGAACAATAATGATAAAGTAGGCGTTATTTTTTTTACAGACAAAGTAGAAAAATTGATTCCTCCGAAAAAAGGAAAGAAACATATACTTCGCATTATTCGAGAATTAATTGATTTTAAACCCGAAGGAAAAGGAACCAATTTAAGTGAGGCTTTACAATATTTTAATAATGTAACAAAGAAACGAAGCATCGCTTTTATCCTTTCTGATTTTATTAGTAATGATTATGAAAACCCATTGCGTATTGCCGCAAGAAGACATGACATTACGGGCATTCAAATTCATGATCCTAGAGAACAAACATTGCCGAAGGTGGGTTTAATTCATGCCAATGATCCTGAAACAGGAGAAAAACTTTGGGTAGATACTTCGAGCAAAAAGGTAAGAGAAAATTATGCAAAATGGTTTCAAGACACACAAGAAGTATTTCGCTCTACGTTTTTAAAAAGTGGTTCTGGTGTGATTAGTATTGGAACCGACGAATCGTATGTCAATGCACTTTTAAAATATTTTAAACGAAGAAAATAAATGACTTTACGGCTTTACATATTACTTTCATTACTCTGCTTTGGATTCTATGCTCAAGCACAACAAGTGAATGTCTCTGCCGCATTAGACAGTTCAAAAATATTAATCGGCGATCAAATTAATTTGCATCTTTTGGTTAGTCATCCGCCAGGCGCTACCATCACTTATCCGATTTTAACGAAAGAAAATTTAGGCGGTTTAGAAATTATTAAAGAAGGAAAAGCCGATACATTAAAGTCTTCTCCAGAAGTTTTTACACAAAAAGACATTACCATTTCTGCGTATGATTCGGGATATTATGTAATCCCTGGTCTTTCCTTTTCTTATACTTTAGCCAATGGTCAAAATAGTAAAGCCTTTACCTCTCCATTAGCTTTAGAAGTAATGACGGTAAGTGTTGACACTCTAAACATCGCTCCCATTAAAGCCCTAATGGAAGAGCCATTTATGTTTGAAGATGTCCTTCCGTTTTTATACGTTTTAGGAGGTTTGTTGTTGGCTATTTTTATAGGTTATTTTATTTACAAAAAATGGCTTGCCGCGCAAGAGCAAGAAGAAGAAGTCCCCGAAGTGATCTTGCCAGCCCACGCCATTGCTTTGCAAAATCTAGATCAATTAAAAGCGAAAAAACTTTGGCAACAAGGCAATGTTAAAGGCTATCAAAGTGAGTTGACTTATATTGTAAGAACCTATATTGAAGATCGATTTAAGAAACCTGCGTTGGAATCTACTACAGAAGAAATTTTAGATTCATTAAAAGAATTAGCCTTTTCTGGTGATGTAAAATCAAAGTTAAGAGAGATGCTTCAACTTGCAGATTTGGTTAAGTTTGCCAAAGCAGATCCGCCAGCAGAACACCACGAAAAGGTACTACAATCAGCTTATGAATTTGTGGATTTGACGAAAAAGATTGAAGAAGAAATTATAGAAGAAAAGACGACTGAAGAAGAAACTTTAGTAGAACAATCAACGAAAGAAGAGGTAGAAGACACATTGCCTAAAGAAGAAAACATTGAAGATATTTCATCCAATAAAAATACAGACGACGTACTATAAACTATGTTTCCATTAAGCAACATACATTTTGTTCATCCTTCGCTCTTTATCTTATTAATTGCGATTCCGCTGTTTGCGCTTCGCTATTTTTTAAGAAGAAAAAAAGAGTATCCCGACATGCGTGTTTCGAGTCTTCAAGCCTTTAAAGGAAGTAGTTCGATCAAAGGAAAATTACGGATACTATTACCTATTTTAAGAGCCTTAGGATTTGCGGCAATGGTCTTTGCTTTGGCTAGGCCACAACTCCCATTAAAAGAAGAAAATATTACTGCCGAAGGCATTGATATTATTTTGGTGACGGATGTTTCAAGTAGTATGTTGGCTCGAGATTTTCAACCTGATCGCTTAGAAGCGAGTAAGGAGGTCGCCCTTGATTTTATTGAAAAAAGAGAATTTGATCGGATCGGATTATGTGTCTTTGCAGGAGAAGCATTTACCCAATGTCCTTTGACTACTGACCATAAAATATTGAGTGATTTCTTATTTGCATTACGCTGCGGAATATTAAAAGATGGTACTGCTATTGGCTTAGGTTTAGCTTCGGCCATTAATCGATTGAAAGAAAGCGAAGCTAAAAGTAAAGTGGTTATTTTATTGACCGACGGAGTGAATAATGCTGGAGAATATATGATGCCTTTAACTGCTGCAGAAATAGCAAGAGAGTTTAAAGTTAAAGTGTATACCATTGGAGTAGGAACTACAGGTGATGCTTATGCGCCTGTAGGAAGAAAAGGAAATGGCGAATATGTTTTTGGGCATGTACGAGTAGAGATTGATGAACAACTATTAAAGCAAATAGCAACGATGACAGGCGGTCAATATTTTAGAGCGGTAAATCGTCAAAGTTTAGAAAATATTTATGCAACAATTGATGAATTAGAAAAATCTGAAATTGATGTAACAAGCATTAAAAGATATAGTGAAGAATATTATCGCTTTTTATTTTTAGGATTACTTTTTCTACTCCTAGAATTTTTACTTCGTCATTCATATTTTAGATCAATACCTTAAATTTAATTAGACTATGTTCCGTTTTGAACATCCAGAATTTTTATATTTTTTAGGGATCATTCCATTAATGATCTTGATCTTCATATTGGTGGTCATCGTGCGTCGTCGAAGCCTAAAGAAATTTGGAGATCCCGATCTTATTGAGCGCTTAATGCCTGATGCTTCTAAATATAAGGCTGTTGTCAAGTTTAGTATTTTAATGGCTGCCTTTCTTTTCTTTGGTATTGCTTTAGCCAATCCACAGTGGGGAAGTAAGAAAGAAAGTATCAAAAGAAAAAGCTCTGATATTTTTATTGCTTTAGATATTTCACGGAGCATGATGGCTCAGGATGTTCGGCCGAATCGACTAGAACGATCTAGGCAATTTATTCAAAAACTTATTGATGAATTAAAAGGCGATCGAATTGGTTTAATTTTATTTGCAGGTAATGCCTATATGCAAATGCCATTAACAACTGATTTTTCGGCCGCTCAACTTTTTGTACGTAGTGCGGATCCTTCTTTAGCACCGACACAAGGCACTTCAATTACTGATGCCATCAAAATGGCAGAATCTTCTTTTGATGAAAAGAACCAACATCAACGCGCTTTGATTGTAATCACTGATGGCGAAAACCATGAGGAAGAAGCCATAAAAGAAGCGGCTTCGGCTTTAGATAAAGGCATGTTGACTTTTACTGTTGGAGTAGGTACCGCAAGTGGTGCGCCTATTCCTGTTTTCCAAAATGGACGCAACACTTATAAGGCAGATAAACAAGGTCGTCAGGTCATTAGTAAGATGAATGAAAACTTATTACTTGAAGTTGCCAAAGCAGGAGGAGGAAAATATTATAATATAATTAGTGGTGATGGCGTTATAGATGCAGTACGTGATCGAATTAATCGAATGGAAAAACAAGAATTTGAGCAAAGAAATTTTAGTGCTTATGAAAGCTATTTCCAATACTTTTTAGCGGTAGGAATATTTTTACTTTTATTAGAATTTTTAATTTCTTTTCGAAAAAACAATTGGTTACGAGATAAAGATATTTTTAAAATTTAATTTTAATTTATGACAAATTTTAAAAAAAGCACGATCCTACTTACGAGTCTTTTTATATTTTTCTTTTTAAATGGATTTCATTTAAATGGTCAATCTGAGCATAAATTACTCAAAGAAGGAAATCGACAATTTAAAGCAGGAAATCTTTTAGATGCGGAAGAACAATATCGAGAAGCTATTGAAAAAGAATCAAATTCTGTGCGTGGTAATTATAATTTAGGTAATACCGTTTACAATCAAAATCGATTTGAAGAAGCCGTTGATTTTTATGAAAAAGCTGCTCAAAATGCGAACACAGATGAAGACCGAGCGAAGGCACTTCACAATTTAGGTAATACGCATTTACAAATGAAAAATTATGAAGATGGAGTTAAATCATATATTGATGCATTAAAGCTTAATCCTCAAGATATGGATACCAAACA
>JAHDCJ010000066.1:10669-29780 GCA_020629935.1 Saprospiraceae bacterium
TGGATACCAAACATAATTTGGCTTTCGCATTAAAACAACAGCAGCAACAGCAACAACAGCAGCAGCAACAACAACAGCAAGAAGAGGAGGAGGAGAAAAAAGAAGAAGAGGAAAAGGAAGAAGATAAGCCTCAGCCACAAGAAAATCCAGAGGAAGAAAAGAAAGAAGAAGAACCACAAGAACAATCAAAAGATGAAGAAAATCCAATAAATGAAAATGAAAAACAGGAACAAGAGCCGAAAGATATGAGTAAAGAAGAAGCCGAACGATTATTGGAAATTATGGAACAAGAAGAACAAAAAGTTCAAGAAAAATTAAGAAAGGATAAAGCCAAAGCAGGAAACCCTGACAAAGATTGGTAGTAACAAATTTTGTGCAATTGCTCATTTATTTTTAATATTGCTATTATGAAAAAAACCTATACTTTAATCTTTTTTTATTTCTTTATCATCCACTTATTTGCACAACAGGATTTTCAATTCTATTGTCATTTAAGTCATGATTCTATTCACATTGATCAAGCCTTTGAAGTTGAATTTGTAATTGAAGGTGCGAATTTTGAAGATTTTCAACTTCCTGACTTAGCCAATTTTCAATTGGTTGCGGGTCCTTTTCAGTCTACACAAATGTCTTATATTAATGGGACCATGAGTCGCAAAGCTTCATTTAAATATCGATTAATAGGAAAAGAAAAAGGCATCTTTCAAATTGATCCTGCTCGAATTTTAGTAGAAGGTCAATTACATGAAACGAATATTGCGCAGATCATTATACATGGAGAATCTAAACGTCCCGTAGATCAATATGTACCTCATTTTCCTCCTACAAAAAAGAAGAAAAAAACACCTAAGGGAAAAATTTATAGAATCTAAATGCGATACCTTGCCTTAATTTATCGACCCTTATTTTTGATGTTACTTTTCAGTAGCCTTGGGTCTACTATGCTCGTTGCACAAATAAGTGTGGAAGTCGCTTTAAGTCCAGAGACCACCGTAATTGGTAATTATTTTAAATTAGAATATACGGTCCTCAATGCTTCGCCTAAGACTTTTAAACCGCCAAGTTTTTCCAAATTTACAGTCGTGCACAAAGAGTCGGGTCCTACATTTTCTATTGGATCAGGAGGAATAGTCCGAGCTATGGTTTATACCTTTTATTTAAAACCATCTAAAGTCGGCACCTATACTATTGCCCCAGCTACCGCTGTCGTAGGGAAAAAAATATATAAATCTAAATCTGCAAAAGTACGTGTAGTTAAGGCTGGTGCTCCAGGAAGCCCACAAGCACTTTTGAAAAAAATAGAAGATGGTAAAGGGCTATTTGTTGTAGCGACAGCCTCCACCACCGAGCCTTTCGTTGGACAACAAGTTATCGTCGATTTTAAAATTTATACTAGTGTAGGTTTAGATCGATATTACGTTTCTGGTCTCCCAGATTATCCTGGTTTTTTCGCGCAAGAAATTTCCAATTACGACAACCAAGTCTATACGGAAAAGGTAAATGGAGAAACCTATAAAACGATGGTGCTTCATCGTATGGCTTTATTTCCACAAAAGTCTGGGCAATTAACGATCAATCCGATTAGTGTAGATGTGAGTATTAATGTTCCCGGACAACGTCGAGCAGTACGAGAAATTTTAAATAGCGAACCCTTAAAAATTAATGTTCAAGCATTGCCCAATCATCCTAAAAAAGAAAAATTTTGTGGGGCTATTGGAAACTACACCATGAATGTGTATGCAAGAAACACCTCGCTCACAACGGACGATGCCTTTACCATTGGTTTAATGATTAATGGCTTTGGAGAGGTCAAACAAATCAACCCACCCGTCTTAGATTTTGGTGAACATTTCGATGTATACAAACCCAAAGTCAATGTAAAAGAATATGAAGATAATGGGATGATTGCGGGAACCAAAACTTTTGAATACATGGTAGTGCCTCGTAAACCAGGAAGCTTTAATGTCAGTCCTGAATTTACCTATTTTAGTCCAGACAGTTTGCAGTACATTACCGTAATGCCTAAAACGATTCCTGTAAATATTTCTCTTGGAAAAAATCCATTACCTGATGAGATTAAAGATGTAGAGGAAATAGAACAAACACGAACACCTAAAGGGCTAATGTCTGATATTACCTTTAGCAAAAAGCGTCGATCATTTCTAGGCACCATTCCTTTTTGGATAGCTACTTTTCTTCCATTTTTTGCCCTTGGGTTTGCAGGTTACAAAAAACGTCAACAGATTTTATTCGCAGGCTTAGATCAATCTGTTTTGAAAAAAGAACAAGCGCATTTGGAAGCTCAAAATCGGTTGACTAAAGCAAAAACGCATTGGAATGCACAAGAACCTCGAGCTTTTTTCGGTGAAATTTCTTTTGCTCTTTGGGGATATATCAGCGACAAATTAGAAATCGAACATGCCGATCTTTCTAAATCTAATGTACGAGAAAAGATGATGACTGCTGGAGTAAGTGATGATTTAATCCATCGTTTTGAAAGTCAATTACAAACTTGTGAAATGGCATTATTTGCTTCAAAAGATAGCGCTGCTGCTATGGAAAGCTCTTATAATGAAACCACAAAATTAATTATTGATATAGAAAATGAACTCACCCCTAAAGAAGAAGCCGATGTATAAGTTCATTAGTCTAAGTCTTTTATTTCTTTTTAGTTTTATTACTAATTCTTTTAGTAATTCTCCAGAAGAGCAATTCAAAATAGCTACGGAAGCTTTTGAATCAGGAAACCATGCGGTTGCGGTGCAGGCTTATGAAACGCTTACAGCACAAGGATATCAATCTCCCGAATTATTCTACAATCTAGGAACAGCTTGCCTACGAAATAATGAGATTGCAAAAGCGGTTTTAAATCTAGAGCGTGCTGCCCTAATGGCTCCGTCTAATGAAGAAATTCAATATAATTTAGAAATTGCTCATGAAAAAACGGTAGATGAAATACAGTCTTTAAAGCCTTTCTTTTTAAAGCAAGCTTGGAATACTACTCGTGATTATTTTTCTTCTACATTATGGAGTATTATTGCTTTACTTTTTCTATGGGTCGGCATTGGTGGAGTTATCTTATGGCTATTGGCCGAAGCAAGAAGTCAAAAGAAAAAAGGGTTTCTTTTGGGGCTTTGTTTTTTGGGCCTTTCTATAGTCAGTTTTCTCGTTTCCATCCAACGACATTCTATAGAGACTAATAATCCATTGGCGGTTATTATGGTAAAAGAAATTCCTCTCCGTATAGCTTCGAGTGAAGAT
Organism: Saprospiraceae bacterium; assembly: GCA_020629935.1. GTDB lineage: Bacteria > Bacteroidota > Bacteroidia > Chitinophagales > Saprospiraceae > JAHDCJ01. Next base: position 13,931 of record JAHDCJ010000066.1, read on the forward strand.
GCGCAAGAGTTATTTATGTTACATGCAGGAACCAAAGTAACTCAGTTGAGCACCTTTGGTGCAGGATGTGCAAGCGATGGTCCATGTTGGATAAAAGTTAAATTACCCAATGGAGAAAAAGGTTGGTTACCACAAGCTGTCTTAGAGCGAATATAATATGTACATTCTTTCTTTTTTTGTACATTATACCTTCAATGAATCAAGAAACACAATTACGGCAATATTATAATTCTACGATTCGAAAAGAATTAAAACGATTAGAGTCTAAACGATATCGATTGATGATTTTGTTTGGCATTTCTATTCTGTGTATGTTGACGATTGGCATTTTGGCTTTACAATCTAAAATTCCTGCCTTTGCCATGTTTATTTGGTTTCCATTGACTTTATATGGTTTTTTTCTTGGTTCTCGTATTCGAAAATTTAAATCTGTTTTTAAACCTCCAATTGTCAATCTCATTTTACGGTTTTTAAAGCTAAACCTAAACTATGACTTTAAGGGGCTTATTCCTAAAAAAGCATTTCATGAGAGTGGTTTATTTATTACAGATGCTCCCTTTTATAATGGAGAGGATTATTTCTATGGAAAAATAGGAGATGTACATTTTGAAATGTGTGAACTCGATGTTCGGCACATATCTAATGTAACAAATAACGAAGAATATGTATTTCGAGGTATTTTATTTCATGCAGATTTTCCAGAATCTTTTCATGGAAAGATTTTAATGTTTCCTACCAAAGATTTACCCCATCATACACATGCAATAAAAAGCCTTGCCCGACAAGGCGGCTACCGAATAAAAGTACCCAATCCACGATTTGAATCCTTATTTAATACCTATGCAGATAAGAATGTAGAACCTAGCAATCTACTCTCTGACGAGATTTATGAAACCATTCTGGATTATCAACAAAAGATCGATAAAAAAATATCTGTTTCTTTTGTAGAAAGTCATATTTTTATTGCTATTCATGAACCCAAAGATATTTTAGAACCCCATATTTTTAGGTCGAATGTAAAGTTTAAGTTTGTTCAAGATTTTTATGACGACATTCGAAATATCACCCGAATCATTGAAGATTTTAATTTACATCAAAAATAATTTGGTGCGTTTTGTTGAAGAAGATTTCATGCATCTCTTCAAATAAGAGAAGATGATATTTTATTTATTAGACATATTTTGATCCTCACAGTGACTAGAATCTTGGGTGGGCCCTCCCATTTGGCTCCGCCACCGCCGACCAGGCATCCATCTTCAGGATAGGGCAAAGCTTCGCCCATTTTACCTAAGGCCGCATATCTTAAGTAAGTTGATTTTTAATAAACAGAAATTAAGTACTCTTTTTGTTTGACGTAAAGTTGAATAAATCAATTTGGATAAAAAAACGAAATGTATGAATAGCGTATTTTCGATGATCAACATCACATTCTTTTTAGTAAAGGGTAACATGGTGCCTACATAAAATTCAGTTTTTTCAGATCGCTTGCCTTTTAAAGGCTCTTACTTTTTAATAATTGATGAAACTGTTTTAAATGGTTTGTGGTTATGTTTAGATAAAAGCAAACTTTTCTTAATTTTGCACTGGAAAATTTTACACATGACTCTTACAAACCTTCCGTTTATATAAAGCCTTATCGTTTTGTCAATCAATGATTGACCCTATCTGCTATATATTTTGTAAAAGTTAAAAATCCGTTCGCATGTTAAATAAGTTAGAATCTATAAAAGATCGTTTCGAATATATTGGGGAACAAATGGTAGACCCCGAAGTCATCACTGATATTAAGCGTTATACCAAATTGACCAAAGAGTATAATGAACTTAAGAAAATTGTTATTGCATATGATGCATATAACTTAGTGCTAGAAAATATCGAATCAAATAAAACGATCATCGCTGAAGAAGATGATGAAGAGTTTCGAGAAATGGCGAAAGCAGAACTCAATGAACTTTTGCCCAAGAAAGAAAAAATGGAAGAAGACATCAAGTTTCTTTTGATCCCCAAAGATCCAGAAGACGAGAAAGATGTGATTGTAGAAATTCGATCAGGTACAGGAGGAGATGAAGCGAGTATATTTGCAGGTGATCTATTTGATATGTATAAATACTACTTCCAAGAAAAGAAATGGAAGTTTGAAGTCATCAACGAAACGGCAGGAACAGTTGGAGGATATAGTAAAGTAATTATTGAAGTAGAAGGAGATAATGTGTATGGGCAATTGAAATTTGAATCTGGAGCACATCGAGTACAACGTGTACCCAAAACAGAATCTCAAGGTCGAGTACATACCTCCGCTGCCACAGTGGCCGTAATGCCTAAGTTTGAAATGGAAGATGTGGAAATCAATAAAGCAGATCTTTCATGGGATACCTTTCGTGCAAGTGGGGCAGGAGGACAACACGTAAATAAAACAGAATCTGCTGTCCGGGTTACACATAAACCTACAGGAATTGTCGTAGAATGTCAAGATGGTCGTTCACAGCTTAAAAACCGAGAGATCGCCCTTCAACGACTTTATTTAAAAATCCATGAAACGAAGCGGGAGGCGCATGATGAAAGCATCGCTAATCGTCGCCGATCCTTGGTTGCAAGTGGTGATCGTTCGGCCAAAATCAGAACCTATAACTACCCACAAAATCGAATGACAGACCATCGGATAAACTTGACTTTATACTCTCTAGGAGACTTAATGAGCGGGAAAGAAGGAAAATTGCAAAACATCATCGATCAACTAAAAATAACGGAAAATGCCGAAAAACTACAAGCAGGCATAGACCAAAATCAATAATAATCAAATCACTAAACTACAGGACAAGGGATAGTAAAGGAGGCATGAAATGCCTGTGCGCAGCACCAAAGCGAATGCGGCGCCTTGCATAGCCCGACCCCAAAACGCAGTTTTTGGGGATGGCCCAAAATAAAAAAAGCAAGCCCTAACTTAGGCTAAAACAACCTCTAAAATTTCATGAGAATTTAGTCCTTTGAAGTTTTCCATATGGTAACGATAGAATAAAATCATTTTTTCTAATAATGACTTCCGCTCCGTTTTGTTGGCAGAATTTAAAGTTAAATCCTCTGGCATTTGGGTGATGATATTCCAAAATAGTTGAGCTTCTTTTTCTTTTAAAAAATGAGGATGCACAGGTTCTCTTGCACAAAAGTATCCTGCTTCTAAATCAAAAAATGGCGTCTTGGGATCATAGTTTCCACTTGGCATAAAACCTAAATAGCCCGTAAGTTGAATCATAAACCACAAGGGGTAATAAGGCAAGCCATCATTTAAACCATCAAGAAAAGAATAACTTTCAAAAAGAAAATTAAAAAGTGAAGGGTTGGCTTCTTCTTCTTTAATTGTTTTGCGACAAAGTTCTGCCATAAATTGACCGATTGCACTTTTTCTTATGTCAAAAGGAATGGTTTCGTAGGGAAATGCGGACTTGATTTCTTTAGGTCGGTTTAGGGCGTTTCCTGCTCGATGATAAACTACCGTATCGAGTAAAGACATGACTTGTAAGAGTCCTGCACTAAATTTAGGTTTCTTGGTACGGACACCCGAAACCAAATAACTTTTTAATCCCAATTCTTCGGTGTAGAAATCACAAATCAGACTGGTTTCTGCATATTTAATCGTACGAAAGACAATGGCTCTTGTTTTTATTAACATGGGGTTCTAATTCATTAAAAGAATTTTAGTTACCATCTTTTTCGTGCCATCTTTACTATTGAGAAAAACTAAATAAACTCCTGAATTTGCTTTTCTACCATTATAATCTCGTCCATCCCAAATCGCTTGACCTCCTAATGCTTTCGTTTCATATACGAGTTCTCCTGCGATATCTGTTATTTTCACATTTGCATCTGTGGTTAATCCTTTAATGGCAATAGGACCTTCATAATTTGGTCGTACGGGATTGGGATAAGCAAATACTTCGTCGCTAAATATTACGCCTCCTGCTGTGGCATCCGATTTATAAGAAATTACACCTAAACCTGTTCCAATAAAAACCTCTCCTGTTTCGCCATTAATCGCAATGTCAACAATTTCATCAGAATAAAGCGGACTATTTGAGGTATTAAAATTCAAGACTTCTTCGGTGCCATCAGGCGTCAAAACCAATACGCCATTGTTTGTTCCAAACCATTTTCGATTGGCTCCATCAATAGCGATGGTATTAATAAATTCATTTCCTAAAAGATAGTCGTCAAATTCGCCTTCTCGCGCTATAGGACGACGACCAGGACATGAATTTTGAAAAATGAGCCCTGTACATTCAAAAACGACAGGACCTTCTGTGGTTCCTGCCCATACATTTCCATCAAGGTCTAAGGCTAGGCTTCGCACCTTATTCGATTCCATTGCCGAATTATTGGATCGCAATACCACATAACGATCATCAGAAGGATCTTCAATACTTGCTCCGTGATCAAAAACCATGATTCCTCCATCAGAATTTCCGCCTGCTATCCATTTATAGTTGTTTCGGTCGATTACAATTTGAGTCGCTTGTCCAATACCTCCTCCAGAACCAAAAGCATACCATGAGCCATCAGGTGTTAGGACAGAAACAGGATCTAACGCTTCATAGTTACTCACCCAGAGGTTGTTTTCATTATCGAAAGTTAAGCCGCTAATTCGTGTGGTGTTGGGGTCGAGTAGGGGATGATCGAGTGTTGAATTGGTTTCGTTATAAATATTCACCACTGTATTATCATAAAATTCTATTAATCCTTTTCTGAAAGATCCTGCAAACACATGATTATTCACTGGATTTACGGCAATCGTAGTAATATCCCAAAAGCCAGTAAATTCAGGAAATTCTTCATGGCGATAGATTGTCCATTCTCCATTGATATAGGAAGAAAAGCCATCACTTTTAGTTTGTAAACCCCAGGTTGGTCGATTGTTTACCGCAGCCATCCATAGTTCATTATTAACAATAGATATTTCACCAATACTATTTGAAAAAGGGCCATTAATGATAAACTCATCAAAGGTATTATCGGGTTTATATCTTCCCATTCCTTGAAACTCATCTGCGATCCAGATGTTCCCTTCGGCATCTTCGATGGCTTCACCTGTTTCTCCAACTAAAGCCAAATTTGAAATTGGGAAATAAGCACCACTTTCTTCTACCACATGAATGCGGTCGGCACAAGCACATTTAGAAGCAATGATCAATCGGTCTTTTCCTGGATTTATTTTATTGATTCCATAGTTTTGTACATGAAAAATCTTGCTCCAATTATTTCCATTATAAACAAATAAAGAGTCATTAACATCTGCATATAATTTTCCATTGAGCGTTTGTAATGCATTTGAATAGTATGCCATCGGCAATCCGTTGGTATTGTTTAATGTCCAATTATTAAAATCTTTTAATACAATGTCTGGATTGTTTATATTGATGGAATACACCCCTTCATCCGTAGATAAGAAAAGTTTTTCATTAAAAATTTGCGTAGCATTGATGGCGAAGTCTGTGAATGTAGTATACCTAAATTCGCGTGCTTTAAGATCGTATTTGGTAAGGCCAAAGCCAGTAGAAAGATACATATCCGTTCCATCAAAGAAAATGTGATTTATGGAACGGTCTCCAGTAATACCATCATCTTCTCGAATGCCATTTACATTAATTATTTTTCCGTTTTTAACTAAGTCAATATTGCTGTTTAAATAAGCAATAACCAATGTCGAATCTTCAGGATTATATCGAATTGTTTCAATACCTGCATCTGTTAAGCCGTTTACTTTATTTAGAAGATTGGTAGAGAAATCGGTTTTGTCAATACTTACTAAGGCTTCCTTACTTGCAAAATACACTTGATCTCCTGCTTCTGTGACGCTAACAGCAAAAGTATAAGGCAAATGAGATCGCCATTGTCCAATGGCCAATGGTTGGTCTTGTGCATTGAGATTGGGCACAATGAATAAAATACTTAAAAGAAGAGCAATGCTATATTTCATATAAAGAGCTATTGTAAGAAATTAATGCTTTTGACTTAATCGGATTTAACCTTATAAAATGTCAAAATAAAAAATTGTCTGTTTAAAGAACGAAAAATTGAATGAAATGTCTACCGAAATCAATTAAACAACTTCATTACCACAAAAACGAATCCACCTTTCTTTTCTTTGTCATTCCCATAAAATTAAAATAAGTTTCTAAAAAATAGCCCAATAAAACTTAAGCTTTCTTTAAATAAAACACTAACATTCATTTTCGAAAAAACAATGTTGGGTCGTAAGATCACCTCACAAGTCTTCAATTTTAACTTTTTATTGCGGTTTAAAAGAAAAATAAATTCTAAATCAAAAAGGTAACGATTGATTTTTGTTTGTAAAAAGATCGCTTTCCCTTTACTATTAAAGCCTTTTAATCCACATTGCGTATCGGTAACGGAAATTCTAAATAATTTCTTTAAACACCACTTAAAGGCTTTGGATAATTTGGTTCGAAATGGAGGCACTTGCTTATAATAATTTTCATCCCGACTTCCAATAACCACATCTGCTTTGGAACTAATCAATTGCTTGGCCAATTTTTTAAAGCTTTCTATGGTATAGGGAAAATCTACATCAGTATAAATATAAAAAGAAGCTTCAGCCATTTGAACACCATGTCTTAAAGCAAAACCTTTTCCTTTATTCTTTTTGTAAAATAGATATTTTAAATTAGGACATTGCCTTGTTAAGAACTGAATTTCTGAATCTTCTATTTCTTTTTTAGTCCCATCATTTACCAAATATAATGACCAAGCTATATTCGGCAACTCAGCTTCTATTTTTTGAAATTGAGTTACAATATTTTTCTCCCAACCTTTAATTGGATTATAACAGGGTAATATAATTGCTATGGTTTGTTTTTCGTTCACCTTATTCTTCTGATTTAATAAAATGAACAGTGAAATTGTCTAGAAATGAATCCGTTCCATGAGAAAGATAAGGATATATCTTTATCTCTGCATCATCGCCTAGATTAGATGGAATTTTATAATAAAAGTAGACCTTGTTCCATACATGTCTTTTCGTTAAAATATGATCCGTTCGAACACCAATCCACTTTATCGTTTTTTTATTTTCTGTGGTACTTGTCACTAAAATTGGATTGGAGGTCCAATCTCTAAAATAAATTTGAGCTTCAACTTTCAACCAATTGGTGCCTTTAGGAAGTTCTTTTTTAGTAAACGTAAACCCATCATTAAAAGGATTTTTAGAAGTGCATCTAAGAGAGGATGTACTATTATAACCAAGATTATGATTAATCCATTCTGTGGTGTCCAACTCAAAGTCTAAATTTTCACTATTTAGAATTATTGTCTTATTCGATTCTTCTAAATGATCTTCTGTATCTAAAAACACTTGATCATATGGCGTAATCGAAGTTTTACCAAATACTCGAAAATAGTAGGCTTTACTATTCGCTTCGGAATTTAAGATTCCTTCATTGTATTGCCAAAGTTGAAAGAAGCTTAACAGTGTTAATAATCCACAGAAAGTAATCACAAATGATCGAATTATTTTTTTCTCCCAAATAAAAAATAAAAAGGCAGCAAAACTTAGAAACAACACAGGATAAGACTGTACTAAGGCTCGACAACTCCAACTACTTGCATAATTCCAAATGGCCCATGCACATATAACATAGATATTAATGATGAAAAAGGTCCAAATGGCCCCCCTTCCATTAGGGATTTTTTTCTGAATAAAAAACAAACCAATGACCGCAAAAATCATCATTGGCGTGTAGATAAACCAGCCTTTCTCAAAACCAAATAACACCTTATCAAAACGAGGAGTCAACCAATTAAATCCTTGGTCTCCATAAGAATAATAAATCCAATTTCCTGTAGCCAATTTCCAATAAACGAGCTGGATGGAAAGCACGACAAAAAAACTAAAAAAGATCAGTATAATTTGTCCTTTTTTTTCAAGCAAAAAATCAACTTTTTCTCTTACAATATTACTTGAACTTGATAGCCACAATATAGGTATAAACCCGATGAGTATATCCGTTGGTCTTGTAATTGTTGCCCAACCCGTAATTAAACCAATAAACAAGGCTTGAGTCCATTTACCTTCACGATGCCATTTAATGGTCATATGAATCATCAGACTATATAAAAAGAAAAGATAAACATGGGACAATCCACCATCAATAGCTACGTAGTGGAGATAATTAGTTCCCAAAACCATAAAGACCAATGTCCATGCAGTAATAGTATCCGAAAAGTAATTTAATAAAACCCGTCTTAGAATGCCTAAAGCTAAAAAAGAATAAAAGATTGCACCAAAACCAATAGCCATCTGATATGGAGCTGAAAAACCATCTGTCGCATATCCTAAGATCGATGCAAAGCCATGACCAATGAAAAAGAAAGGCAAATAAAACAAGGCCGTTCCAATAGAATATTTCATGACTTGGTTGCCATTTTCTAAAGGAATCGATTGATAATAACTGGCAGTAGGATTATAAGTAGAAAGAATTTCAGGCACAAAATCAAGTGAAAACAAATCACCGTAAATAAAATAGGCAGGCAAATAAAGATAATATCCCATCACATCCCAAGAAAGCAATGCGTTGCTATCTAATGTTGCCCATCGTGGGTATGCTATTCTAAGCGCTACAAAAATGAGTAGAAGCAAGATTAGCACCATTCGACTAGGCCCAAAATTAGATGTGGGTTTTAATGAATTCATTTTATTTTAATCGATCCAAATTCAAAGGTAAAAAACTATTATAAGATTCAGCTTAGTGTTTAGGTTTTAATCGTTCAACTTGTAAATCGTCTATAAAATATTGTGCATGTCCATTGTTGGTGATGTAGACTTCTATTGCTTGGGCATTTTGGGCTTTTGATAATGGAAAATAAAACCATACTTGGTTCCATTCATTATATTTTGATAAGTAATGTTGTAATCGGACGCCTTCCCACAAAAGCACTTCCTTTTGCTGGAGCGTGGTTAATGATAAGAAAGAATGGAAGGCTCCATGTGGTGCTTTAAATCGCACACTAATTTTAAGCCAATCTTCCTGATTTAATCCCATAGAATCGATAGGAATTAAAATCGATCCTTCTGTTTTTTCTTGAGTCTGTTTCCATCCTTTAGTTCCTTTATAACCCTGATTATCTTCTGCATTTTGAATGCTTTCAAAAGATTCTAATCGAAGCATTTCTGATTGATAATTATCAATATTTTCTATTCTATTTTTAGTATCCAACATCATCATTTCGCTTTGGGTAACTTTAGATTTTCCAAAGATCGCGTAGTAGTAATGTTTGGTCATATCTTCTGGATGAATAATACCTTCATTATATTGCCATAATTGAAATCCATTGAGAAAAACTAGTGGAACAATAATAACTAAAGAAAGCATACGTCCAAATTTACTTTTTAAAATAAAAGCAAAAAATGCAGCAAGCGGAATCATTAAAACAGCATAACTTTGGACAACTGCTCTACAACTAAAACTACCTGCATACCACCAAGTAGACCAAGAAGAAATAATGTATAGATTGATTAAAGTAAATAAGAACGTTGGCCAGAATATTTTTTTTGCTTTTTTCCATAAAAAAATAAAACCTAAAAAGGGAATTACTGCTAATGGCGTATATAAAAACAGCCCTTTTTTATATCCTAAAAGTACATCCTTAAACTTAGGATCAAGCCAATTAAATCCCTCTTCTTTGTAGGTGTAATGAATGAAATCTCCTGTAATCCACTTCCAATATAAAAATTGAGGTAATGCAGCCAAAGCCATCATAAGTCCAATACATAAAATATGACTAAAGTGGGTTTTAATTAGATTTACTTTCCAATAAAAACTGGCTTTGTCATGGACACCCCAGAATAACGGAATCAATACCATAATCAATTCTGTGGGTCGAATTACACAGCTCCATCCAATGACAAATCCCATAAATAAGGCTTGTTTTATATTTGGATGATCATGCCATTTTTGAGTTAAATAAATAATTAAGGCATAGAAAAAGAACAAATAACTATGTGCCATCGCTCCATCAATTACTACATATTGAATCCAATTGGTGCCGAAAGCCATTAACAAAAAACTTAAGCCAACAGCCCATTCAGAAAAATAGCGCAATAATACTTTTCGAAGCAAAAACAATCCGATCATCGTATAAACAATTGGACTTATTCCAATGAAAAACTGGTAGGGCGCAGAAAAGCCATCCATTGGAAAATTAAACAACCAGGCAGCAGTATGTCCTAGAAGGAAAAACGGAAGATAACAAAGGGATAAGCCCATTGTATATTTCATTACTTTATTTCCATTTTCTACCTCATGGGCTTGATAAAAGGAACTCGTATTGTGATACGTATCTATAATTTCTTGAGCAAATAATAAGTCCTTTAAATCTTGATAAATAAACGTAGCAGGTAGATATAAATAATACCCCATGACATCCCATGACAAAACGGCAAGTACATTATTTGTGGCCCATCTAGGAATTCCTAGACGCAAGGCCATAAAACCAATGCAAATCATCCATAATATCCATAAACTGTAATTCGGTTTTTTTTCCATTCTTGATGTAAATATAAAATTATTTGGACTTATTTTCCTTTCTAATAATTTTGGATATTTATCTTTGCTCAAGCCACTCATTTTTTCACAAATAGTCAACCTAAACTGTCATGAAAAACCCATACCAAATTAATGATGATATTAAGAAGTCTTCCACACTAGATACCTATTTTTATCAATCTACCTCTATTTTTGAAGAATCTAAAGAAAAGATTTTTGCTAAAAACTGGCTTTTTGCTGGAAATATGAATGAGATTCAACAACAAGGTGATGTGTATCCATTTATTTTTTTAGAGCACATGCTTAATGAACCTTTAGTACTTACCCATGACAAAAACGGCAAAAAACATTGTTTATCCAACGTTTGCACGCATCGAGGAAATTTAGTAGTTAATGAACCTGGAAATACTCGAAGACTTTCTTGTCGGTATCATGGTCGTTGCTTTCACCATAATGGCCAATTCAAATCTATGCCTGCTTTTGAAGAAGTAGAAGGTTTCCCATGTAAAGATGATCATCTAACACAAATCCCTATGCAAAAACTGGGGCCTTTGGCTATGATTTCCTTAGCACCAAAATTTAGTTTTGATGAGGTTTTTTCTCCTATGCTCAAACGATTAAATTTTCTTCCTTTAGAAGATTTGATCTTTGCTCCTGAACACTCTAGAGATTATCCTTTAGACGCCCATTGGGCTTTATACTGCGACAATTACCTTGAAGGTTTTCATATTCCTTTTGTGCATCCAGGATTAAATGATGCTTTAGAAAACGATGCTTATGGTTATGAAATTTTTTCACATTGTAATTTACAATTAGGTATTGCTAAAGAAGGGGAGCCTTGTTTCGATATTCCGAAAGGACATCAAGATTATGGTAAAAATGTATACGCTTATTACTTTTGGGTCTTTCCAAATTTGATGTTTAATTTTTACCCTTGGGGTCTTTCCCTAAATTCAGTAGACCCAATAAGTCCTAATAAAACCAATGTTCGTTTCTTAACCTATATTTATCCAGATGCGGAATTTAGTTTTGGAGATGCCTTACACCAAACAGAAATGGAGGATGAGGAGGTCGTACATAGTGTGCAAAAAGGAATTCAATCTAGATATTATAACAAAGGGCGATTTTCTCCTACGATGGAACAAGGCGTGCATCATTTTCATTTGTTATTACAAAAGAATATGACACATTGATTTTTTATAAATAACCACTTGGTGATTTTCCAAAACGATTTTTGAAAACAGCCGAAAAGGTGGACAAGCTTTCAAACCCGACATCAAGGGCTACTTCAGTTACAGATATGACTGTTCCCGATTCTAGCTTTTTCCGTGCAGCCTGAAGCCGTACTTCTTTAATAAATTTAGCTGGAGAAAGCCCTGTGATAGCTTTCAGTTTCCTGTTCAACTGACGAGGACTTAAAAAGACAAAAGAGGCCATACTTTCTACATCTAGATTAGACTCTCCTAGGGTTTCTTCAATTCGTTTAGTTAACTCATCTACCCATTCTTTATCCTTTGTTTTGATTTCTACTTGTGAAGCATTGTTTTCATGAACTACCAATGGTTGATTTTGGTATTCTACCGATTTTTTCCATTCCAAGCGTTGATGATAATTAAAGAGTAGATTCTGAACACGAACCAGTAACTCTGGTACGGAAAAAGGCTTAGTCAAATAATCATCAACACCAATGGTCAGCGCGGTCAGTTTGTCGCGTTCAGCAGCCAAAGCAGTCAACATCACTACTGGGATGCCAGACCATTCTGGATTACCTTTGATTTCTTTTACCATTGTCAACCCGTCTACATCAGGCATCATGACATCAGAAACGATAAGTTGAATGTTCGTTCCGTGTTCTTTCAAAAGAGCCAAACCTTCTCTACCATTTTTTGCCAAAAAGACTTTCTTATATTTCTTTTGTAACAATTCGTGTATAAACTCGCGCATGTCGGTATTATCTTCCACCACCATAATAGTGAATTCATTACCAATAGCATAAATTTCCTCTTCGGCAGGCAGTATCTCTGCTGAAATATTGAGCATTGATTTTCGAGTGACTTCCTTTTTGGGAACTTCAAAAAAGAATTTACTCCCAATACCTAATGTACTTTCTGCATACGCTTTTCCGCCCATCAATTGAGCAAATTCATTGACTAATGCCAGACCAATCCCAGTGCCACCATACAATTGCTGGTCCGCCTGTTTAGATTGATAAAACCGTTCAAAAATGTGTGGAAGATCCTTCGGGTGAATTCCCTTTCCATTATCTGAAACTTGGATTTTTAATTGATTGTCGGTTGCTGTTACGTTTAAAGTAATGGAGCCTTTTTCAGGAGTGAACTTAATGGCATTACTCAAAAAATTGTTCATGACCTTTTCCATTTTCTTCCGATCCAGCATAATGTTCAGGTCTTCCTTTACCTCCAATTTTAATTCGTAATTAATCTGTTGGCTTTGGAACTGTGGTTCAAAAACAAAAAACAGGTGTTCAAAAAATTGTACCACAGAAGTTGCTTCTTCTTTTAGTTCTAATTTATTCGCCTCCAGTTTAGATAAATCCAGAATTTCCTCAATCAAATCCATCAGGCTTTTACCATTACGTTGCATGACCAGCAATTGCCTCTGCACATTTTCTTTTTCCCATTCTTTGGGATTGTCAAGGATATAGGACAAGGGACCTAATATCAAGGTTAATGGAGTTCTTAATTCGTGCGAAATATTAGCAAAGAATTTAGATTTCACTTTATCTAGGGCTTTGAGTTCTTCCGCTTGTTCTTGATTTTTTTGGTTCGCTTTACGCAACTTAAAGAAAAAGTAAGCGAGTCCTAAAATTAGAGAAAATAACGTGGCAATCATTCCAATCAATCCTAAACGCCATTTTTTTTCTTGATTGAGTTGTTCTATTTGTTGTCCAATCCTAATACTCTTTTTTTCATCTGTATGGCGAGCTTCTATCTCTGTAGCATGTAAATGATTTCGGGTATGAATGACTTCTTTTTCAGCTTTATGCCCTTGCTCGAGAAAATAAAACGCTGAATCTAGTTTTCCCATGGCTTTGAATATTCCTGCTCGGCTTAAAAAGACATCGCTTTTCAGATCTGTACCAAGAATCCCCCAATCATCGTAAATGGGGCTGCCGAATAACTGACTACTGTCATTATAAGATAAAGCTATTTCATAATCTTTTTGAAGGGAATAAAACCAAGCAAGATATAAATAAGACCAGGTTCGGTTATAGGGGCTATCTTTTTTTTCCCAAATTAATTTTGCCTGCTCGAGATGATGTTTTGCTTTTTCTGGGAAGCCATCGTTAACGTATAATGATCCGAGAATATAATTAGCTGAAGCATACTCATTCGCTATATCCTCATATCTTTGCCCTTTGCCTCGATCGTCCTGTGTTTCGTATAAAATCTCAGAAACTTGAAGCGCTGCTTTGGCATAATAATAACTGGAATCTCTGTCGCCCCATATTCGATGATAGGACGAATATCTATTGTAGAATAATGGGTAGGTTAATTGTAGATTGTATTTTTCTATTATTTCTTCACATTGATTAAAATAATGTAAACATCGTTCGGGTTTATCTAAAAACTCATAAGCCAGTTCTGCCACCATATATACTCGAGATAAAGTCATCCATTCCTCTTGGGCCTTACATGCTTCTATTAACGAAAATATTTTTTCAAGTGCTTCCCCTCTTGTATTATTCAATTCCAAATGGCTAACTTCCATCAAGCGAGCTTCTAGACCTACAGGAGAGTCCAATAGCCCTTTTTGGGTTAGTTCTTTCATTAAAGGAATTACAATGGATTTCAGACTATCCATGTTTTCTTGAAAGAGTTGTTCCTTTGCACTAGCTAATTGTGCTTCAAATTGGCTAAAATCACTTTGATCTTGGAAAAGAGTTTTATCCACTTGTGCTTCCACTATTAGTGGAGCAATTATTAACAATAGAATTTGTATGTAAAACTGGATTTTAATACTGACTCTTATTTATTTTTAGTACAAACGAATTATTTACAATAATAATACATACCCGTGTTATTTTCATAAAAAAACACATAGTTATTTACGTTAATGTATTTTTAGTAGTTTAAATACTAGGTTTTAGGCTAAAATGTCCGTTTTCAAACAATGGTTGTCCCTTTTCAGAAAACTTAAAGGACTGATCATCCCTACCTTTGAGTTATCAAATAATGAAGGAGAAAACCGAAAATCCAAAACAGAGTAGGTAACAACAAAAAACGTTATAATATGAAAACTCTAATTTACGGCATTGTAATAATGCTATTTTTAAGTGTAAATGTACTACAAGCACAACAAATTAAAGATCGTGAGGGTAATGTATATTCTACTATTGAGATAGGCGACAAGACTTGGATGGCTGAAGATCTAAGAATGACAACACCCCAACCCATAGAAACACAACCAGGGGTTTTAAGAGATCCCATTCAAACGAGTTTAAACAAAATTGAAGATGCCGACACTTGGGAAATAGCAGGAAAAAAAGGACTGGCTGTATATGCTTCTTATAATAACAAGCTATTGGAGAAAGGAGGTAAAAATGGGTACCTATACAATTGGTATGCAGTGGATTGTAATATATGTCCATCAGGTTATCGGATCCCCACTGCTGATGAATTGAAAGAGCTTATTGCATTCCAAGCAAAAGCAAAGAAAAATGTAGGAGATGGTATACGCAAGGAGAATGGGGAGTTTGTCAATCTTGGATCAAGTCAAAAAACCTATTGGAGTAAAACAGGGACTTCAGATGGAAATGCTTTAAATGGCTGTGCATTTACAAATAATGGTATCTCTTGGTCAGATGGTGTGGGTAAAGGTTTTGGATATTATATTCGTTGTGTATCGGATACAAAGGAAGCATTTAACTACAGAATAGGAGATATCCACCGTGATGGGGGAATCGTTTTTGAAGTGAGTGATGGAGGTAAACATGGTTTAGTGGTAAAACCATTGATAAACGAACAATTTTCATTTGATGAAGCAGTAGCTAAAGTCAAAGCTTTAGGAAATGGCTGGAAATTGCCATCGTTATCTCTCCTTAAAAAAATAGGTGAATATGCAATGGAAAACGAGCTTGCCGATTTTACCGATTCTTATTACTGGTCTTCTGTAAGGCATAATGAGGAGTTCGCTAAATATGTTCGTTTTAGTGATGGTTATAGTGCCAATGGGCCAGTAACGAACAAGTTTAATCTTTGTATTGTAAAAAGTTTTTAGACTATAGAATAATTTTGGAAGCCCCTATAACATTTTGATTTGCTAGTTTGTGTTAT
>JAHDCJ010000067.1:0-28000 GCA_020629935.1 Saprospiraceae bacterium
CTTTACAAAAGAAGTTTGCGCAGTTCCATCTTCACTAACGAAATGAATGAAATAAAATCCTGCACTTAACTGATCAATCGATAAATTATGATGCTTTATTCCTGAAGGAATAGAGAGTGTTGAATCCATTATAATTTTACCAGAATAATCTCGAATAGATAACTGTCCTTCATGTGCATTCTCAGCATCAATGACTAAGACACTTTGTCCATGGGTAGGATTAGGTTGAACAGAAAATCCTAATCCTTTGATTGCCGTTTCAGTAATTCCTGTACTTGGATTATCGGTATTTTTGATGATGCGCACATCATCAATTAAAAAGCCATCGCTTTCAATCCATTCATCAGAATAGAAGGTAAATTGAATTACAGGATTAGGTTGAGAAATATAAGGACTTAAATCGAAAACAGCATTGGTCCATTTTTTTTCATTACCTGTAATTGCGCTTAGTCCTCCAAGGTCTTGTGCGTTTTCAGTAATGTTTAATGCACTACAAAGGGGTACAAAAGTACTCAATTGATCATCCAATATTTCTACTTGTAAGCGATCATGACAAGGTTGAGATTCATATTTTGTTTTAAACATTAAAAAGGCTTCAGTAGCATCTGAAAAATCAAGTGGCTCATTTAGAATGACGGTTTCCATCGCATCAGAAGTATAATTATTGAGTGCATCAGAGAGTACATTATTGGTAAAGCTATTCGGCTCTGGTTCAAATAACCAAGAAGAATTACTGATCCAATGATCGGTAATATTACCTTCCATATCATCTTCAAAAACTACTATAGGATTAAAAAACTTTTGACTTGTCGTTTGATAAGTCGTACCGCCACATTCGATCTCCCAAGTAAAATCTACAACGTTTTGATCTATAAGACTTGGATCAAGCGTATAGGAAATGGTTCCTTGACCATAGCCCAAATGAAGTAAAGTACCAGAAGAAATTGTTACTTCGTTTCCTACATTTTGTACTTCGCCGCCTACTAATAATCGAACAGTTATTGGACCATCCGTTAACCCAAGGCGTTGTACTTCAAAAGATAAATTTCCTGTAGTTGAACTAATGATTGGATCACTTGTATCATTAAATTTTGTGTAGGTTCCTGCCATATATGCCATTTGCAAATTGGAAAATAAATTGTTTTTAGCAATGGGAATAATCCGATCTTGTAAAGGCCAAAAACCATCACTCCAAGTACCAGTCTCTGGCGTATAAGAAAAAACAGATGGTCTAATCGAAAGATCACCCGCATAAAACCAATCATCTGAACTACCATTGACTGGATAGCCAACCGTTTCGATGGTATTACCTACTAAATAACAATTGTGTTTAGTCGCGGTATGTCCTACTTCCCTCAAACTACTCAATTCGTTTGGAGGTAACGCAGGGGCTGAAGCATAACCTAAAGGCCGAATAACTAAATTGCCATAAGAATGATTATTTAAAGCAATTTTAAAATTTCTTGTATTAACAAAAGCACCAAGGTTTGCGGTCTCTGGTTCAGAGAAACCAGCTGTTCCTCTATAAGTTGCGGATGCTTCATTAGGTGAAGATCCTGAATCATTATCTCCCCAACCTTCAGGATAGTTTCGATTTAAATCAACCCCATAACTTCCGCCTGCATTTAGTCTTCTATTCTTTCTGAAAAAACCGCCACCCATTGGATCGGTTTGGTAGTTGTATTCATAACCATCCGGATTGAGACAGGGGATAAAGTACATCGCCCGACTATCAACTAAAGCTTTTATTTCGTCATCGCTATTATAATTCTCTAGAAGATATTGCATATAAAAAATTAACTGCATCATCGAGTTTGGTTCTCTCGCATGATGTAGTGAGGTATATAATATTTCAGGTTCTCCTTCTTCCATATTCGGGTTGTCAGAAATGACCACTACATGTACTGGCCGACCTTCAATCGAATTTCCAATATTTGTTTTTACAGAAATTAAATTGGGATAAGTCGCAATCATCTCATCTATTTTGGCTTCCATTTCTGCTAGGGTATAATACCCGCCCATACTTCCTGGAGTAAATGCATTTGGCGTTGTAATACCATCGGCATATGGACTACAGGGAGTATCTCCATTTAAACCGCGCATAACTTGGCCATTTTCTGAAGCATAGAAATCTGCATTTTTATTGTGTTTTAAAAAATACGCTCGTTCATCTTCAATTAGTATTTCGTAAGAAAAATTAGACTGCTTTAATTTATCAAGATCTCTTTCACTTAATGTACTAACATAAGTAGTTTGATCTGCCCATGCGCCATGATCACATTCCATTCCTAAATCGGTATAAGAATGAAAATCTTTTTTATCCATAAAAATTTTAACACGAGCGTGCTTCTCTTGTTGGGCTTCTAGATAAACTCCAGAAAGCATGATGAATAGTAAAAAGTAGTATTTTTTCATTGGTTTAAAGTTGTTAGGAGTTAATCTTAATCCGCATCATAGAAAGATGAAGATTCATGTTTATGATGAGCATAATAAATGAGGTAGGGAAGCTGTAAATATAACGAAAATAAAATTGTTTTTGCTGCTTAATTTTGATGCGTACTAAAATGGCAATAAATCAGGTTCTAAAAATGCAGCTTGTGCTTTTTTTGACTTGAAAATATCAAAACTATAATGACGCGCAATCAAATCCTTAAAGTTGTTTTTTAATGCAGGATGCTCTTTAATGAAATCTTTAAAATTATCAGTAGTTGAATTTTCTTTAAAATGATTAACTATTTTAATTGCGGCAACGGTTAAGGTTACATGGTATTTATCTTTTGCTCCCACAAACGCTACAAAATTTTGTAATTGTGCTTGGATGTTTTTTTCGGCTTGGACATAGCCATAACGATCAATATTTATCCAAGCCAATCTCAAGTGCGCTTCATGACTAAAAATAGAAGGGTCGAGTTGACAATCTATAAATTGTTTTTCAAATATAGAATCAGAGAGTTGGTAATGTGCTTCCATGATTTATTGTTTAAATGAATACATTCATCAATCCTTATCTTTCTTAAATACATTTAAATCGACAATGAATTTTTTTAGTTTCTCATCAAATTTTCTTTTGGTCATAGGAATGGAAGCAATGGTGTGTTGATCATCATTCCAGTTTGTAGGAAAAACGGTCGATGCTTTTATTTCATAAATCCCTTGTCCTTTTTTTCTTTGCCCTTCAAACATAGGATCAACGATGAAGCATAAATAAAAAGATCGATTCAAATTATATTTATAGGCTACTTTCCAATGCTCATCATCCCACCAATCTGTATTATAATCAATGACATTTATCTCCCAATCTTCTTGAAGTAGCGCTTGTTCAATTTGATATTTATACCCACTTTTATTCATTGATTTAATATTGAAAATGCCTTAATGATCATAACTTAAAATTCTTGTGATTTGCCATTGTCCATCTTTTTTCTGCCAAACATGGGTGAATTTATATTTTCCCATTAACTGAATAGCTTCACCTGGGTTTTGATTGTAGAAGGCATGTTTCCCAATTTGTATCGCGCCATAATTATTAATCGGATACACTTCTAGACTTCCTTCAATTAGTTTCCTTGTGACTTTGGTTTCTCCACTTAATAATGATTTCATTACCGTCATGTTTTGCTCATACTTTAACAAGCCTTCTTGATCATGATAAAACTCTAAATCTTTGGAAAAAAATTGATCTACAGATTCTAAATCTCTTGCATTGAAGGCATCGAATAATTTGGTGTCTAATTCTAAAATTTCATTAAACAGCGCTAAGGATACGGGCGCTTTTTTTTCAAGGGTTTTCATTTCTTTATCCCCAATACAAGCGGAGGCAAGTAGAAGAATTGAAATGAAAAGGATAAATGTTTTTGTGAATTTCATTGTAGTGTTTTAGTATTTTTATTTAATAATTTTTTCTAAAAGTAATTTCTCTTTCCCTTTAGATTCTGTGGTGCTATTCGCAGTCTTTTCTATTATCCAATTTTCTGATTCATAAAAAGAAATCTTTCTTTGTTTTTGTGGAATATGTTCAAAGAAATCATCAATCAATTTAAGTAATTTAATTTGATCTTCTTTGTTTATAACATAATAGAATGTAATAGAGAAGGGGTAGCTAATGCCTCCACTTTTTAGAAAAACAGAATCAAAGTGATTGAAATATGGAATCTTAGATTTTTGAAATTTAAAATTGCTTAATAACAATTTTTTTAGTGTTTCGATCTTTTCATTGTCTTTGTACATAAGCGTATTTTCAAAAGGCTCGAAAGGGAATTGCTCTCCATTCTTCTTTGCTGCATTTAGACGGAATGTATTTAAACATTCAATACATTCTATTTTTTTATTTATGTGCTCGTATTGAAGCGAAATCTCTTTCTCTAATTGGTCTTGTTTATCTTTAGACATTTTAAAAATATCTTCGAGCTTAATGCCTTCCAATTCTTGGGCCTTATTTTTTGTAAAGCAGTTTTCACAAACCCAAGTTCCAAGCACAGGAATCTTTCTCGTTTTTTGAAAGGTCTGATTTTGAAAACCTTTCCACAAGTGTGTGCAAATCTCAGCGATTCCTTGGTGGCCATGAATTGGACATTGAATTCGTCCCATTGTTTTTATTTTGTTTCTTAAAATAAATCTCCATTAGCTATTCCAAACTTAATCAAAATATTCCGAAATGATTAATGGATATCTAGCCCTAATCGTTTTCTTCTCTTCCAAGGAAAGCTCTTTGTAAAGCTTATTATATTTTTCAAGTGATTTATCATTCCATTGGTCTACATACATTTTTTTGCTAATCGAATACATGTTTAAATAGGATTCAAATTTACTAGAAGAGTCTATTTTTAGTATGGTAACAAATTGAATGGGTTTGGAACAGTTGGTATACTTGTCGTGTATACGCTCTTCAATAGTAGATAGATCAAGAGCCTTGCCTTCCCAATAAAATTTGTCTTTTTCTAAATATAAGAATGTAGAAAATTCATTAAATGTACTTCCTTTGATACAATCCTGAAGACTGTCGAAAGGTTTACTATGGGTGTCAAAGGTGGAGGTAATATATTGGCCATCCGTCTTACAACATGGACATACGATGTCTTCCACTCCTGGAGGCGGTAGTGGCGGATAAGCAAACAACTTTGAAAGCCTTGGATTTGGACTAACAGGAAATCTTGTTGATGAGCGTTGATGTGCAGCATTTAAATAATTTCCTCTTAAATGTCGACCAATCCGTAATGAATCTCTTAATGCGTTAAATTCACGTGTTGTAGTATTTTTGTCAATGCCCAAATCAATGAGAAGTTGATGCCTTTTGCTTTCTGGAAGACGAAGTTGTATCTCTTCTAATTTTGGTAGCAAATGGGCTCGGGGAATAATTTTATCATCTAAAACCCAAATAGCATTTCCATTGGAATCCAATTGAATCTCCACTTTTATGCGATGTAATACCGAATCTCGTTTCTTACCAATCCCTTCCAGATAATCAAAATTAATATTGGGATAATGCTTGGAGGAGGCTGTGTTTATTTGTTCCTCATTGTTTTGCATACAAGAAGTGAAAAATATAAATCCAACGAAAACCAATGATAATATTTTATTCATCAACACATTTTTTTGTTGACTTTAATTACGCTTGAATTCCAATCTCCTACAATAATGAATTAATCTTTTCCTTCATCGCATCGAATTCGGTTTGTTCAAACAGACGAGTAAGAAATACGATTTTCCCTTTTTTGTCGATCACAATATTCCGAGTAACACCACTTTTTTTATCAGCAAATTTTCCGAAAATATCGGCCCCAGGATCTAGGGCAATAGGATAGGTAGTTTCCATTTCTCCTATAAATTTTTTCACTACATCTAATGGCTCATCTCGGTCTACACCAATCAAAACAAAATCTTTGTCTTTGTTGGGTAACCAAACTTCTTTTTCTAAATGGGGCATCTCTTTCCGACAAACCCCGCACCAACTAGCGGTGAATTGAAGAACAACGACTTTGCCTCTTAAGGCTTTTAAAGAAGTTTTTGATCCATCAATTAGATCCATCTCTACGTCAGGGGCTTTGTCGCCGACTTGAACAATATAGCCGCGAGCATCAGGAGCCATGGACTGATTTTCTGAAACACTTGTTGACGTATTTTGATTGCAGCTGAATAGCGTAATAATTAGAAATAAAAGAAACCCGTTTTTCATCTTTTTTTCTTAAAGATAAAAAAACTCTTGAACACTTGCTTGCGAAAAGAAATATCCGTGTAGGCGTATTGCATCAGCCTCCAAAATCCAAAATAGCTAGCCCTATCCGTACAAGCGTATTGCATACGCCTCCAAAACCAGAAATCTTCCAAATCAAAAGTATCCGTATTGCATCAGCCTCCAAAATCCAAAATCTCCAAATTATTTTTCGAATAGATTTAAACCTCCGAAGTAAAATGAAATTGGATATCTGGAAAATCTTCTTGCGCCATTTTTAGCATCCATGCAGATTCAGCGAGAAAAACATCTTTGCCGTCTTTGTCTAAAGCCATAAAACGATGCTTCTTCTTTTTGAATTCATACATTTTGTCATCATCTTCTGCGGTAACCCAAATGGCTTTATGCAAGCTCACACCCTCATATCTACACTTGGCTCCGTACTCATGTTCTAGTCGATATTGGATTACTTCAAATTGCAGTTGTCCTACCGTACCAATGATCTTTTTATTGTTAATGGTCATGGTGAAAAGTTGGGCTAAGCCTTCGTCCATTAATTGATCAATTCCTTTTTCTAGTTGCTTAGCTTTCATTGGATCAGCATTGAGCACGGCTTTAAACATCTCAGGAGAAAAACTTGGAATTCCTTTAAAATTCAATTTTTCACCTTCCGTCAATGTATCGCCAATTTTGAAACGACCGGGATCATGGAGGCCTACAATATCGCCTGGAAATGCTTGATCCACAATTGATTTTTTGGCAGCCATGAAAGAAGTCGGACTAGAGAACTTTAGTTTTTTATTGTGGCGTACATGGAGGTAGTTTTTGTTACGCTCAAAGGTGCCCGAACAAATTCGAACAAAGGCAATTCGATCTCTATGCTTTGGATCAATATTCGCGTGAATTTTAAAAACAAAGCCAGTAAATTTTTCTTCTTCTGGTTCTACAACGCGTTCTTCCGTCTCGCAAGATTGTGGGGTGGGAGCAATTTGTATAAAGCAATCCAACATTTCTTTTACGCCAAAATTATTAATTGCACTTCCAAAAAACACAGGAGAAAGTTTAGCGTTTAGATAATCTTCGGTAGAAAATTTAGGATAGACTTCGTTGATGATTTCTGTTTCTCCACGTAATTCTTCTGCTAATCGTTCAGGCACATTTTGATCTAAAATTTCACTAGAAAGATCATCAATTTGAATGGTATCTTCTTCAGTTTGTTTTCCATGCGCTCTAAAAAGCCGCAATTTATTTTCGTAGATGTTATAAACCCCAGTAAAATCTTGTCCCATACCAATAGGCCAACTTAAAGGGCAAACTGTTAATTTGAGTTCTTTTTCGATTTCATCTAAAAGATCAAAACCGTCTTTTCCTTCTCGGTCCATTTTGTTTACAAAGACAATAATAGGCGTATCTCTTCGTCTACAAACTTCCACTAGTTTTCGAGTTTGTGGCTCTACGCCTTTGGCTACATCAACCACTACAATTACGCTGTCCACTGCGGTTAAGGTTCGAAAGGTATCTTCTGCAAAATCTTGGTGACCTGGCGTATCGAGAATATTGATTTTAATACCTTGATATTCAAAACCCATGACGGAAGTAGCTACGGAGATCCCTCTTTGTCGCTCAATTTCCATAAAATCGGAAGTGGCACTTCGTTTAATTTTATTAGATTTTACGGCACCAGCTACTTGGATTGCTCCACCAAAAAGTAGTAATTTTTCGGTCAGTGTGGTTTTCCCCGCATCAGGGTGACTTACGATAGCAAAGGTACGTCGCTTTGCAATTTCATCTAAACGGCTCATGTGATATTAATTTTGCGGTGCAAAATTACGGATTAAAATTGAGGAATGGTAATAGGTTTCGTTTATAGGAAAAATTTACTAAAATAGTGGACATCAACGAGTTGGTCGTTATGATCTCTAAAGTCTTTTTTCATGGTCGCTTCAAATTCGTAACCCGATTTTTCAGCTACTCGAATACTGCCCATGTTTTCAGGCATTATACGTAAGAAAACTTTGGCCATTCCTAGGTCATCGGCACAAAAAGTAGTTAATAAATTTAAGGCTTCGGTGGCATATCCATTACCTTGGTGTGCTTTAGCAATAAAATACCCTGCTTCGCATTTTGGGGTGTTCCAATCAATGGTTTTGACGAAAATATGTCCGATGAGTTGTCGGGTTGGTTGAGTGAAAATTCCAAAAGTAAATTTACTTCTTTCTTCCCAAAAATGCCTTTGGTTTTGGATAAACTCTTTAGTGCCGACCACCGTTTGAGTGGCTTTTAGTAATCGAGGAAAGTTTTTTGATAAGTGCGTATGATTGATTTGTGTTAAGGCACAGAGCATTTCACTATGAGCTAATTGATATGGAATTAATAGGATTCGTTTACCGTAGATTTCTTTTGATTTCATTGAAATAACAATCTTGTGAGGTCTATGTTAAATTATGATTTATATTTGTCAAAATTTTGCAGTTTGTCATATGGCTTACAACCTAAAGGTAAACTAATTTTTAAATTAGCAACAAAGTTTATTATTATGAAATTTAAAGTGTTAATTTTTATTTCTTGCTTGTTATCGGCTAGCATGCTTTGGGGACAAAGTAACGAGGCGTTTTTTAATAAGGCCGATGCGTTTTTTAAGAAACATGTAGATGGTGGAGTGGACTATACTACAATAAGCAGCTCTAGATCAGCATTGGACGAGTTGTTGGATTTGATGAAATGGGCGGAGGTAGAAACATTTTCAAAAGAAGAAACGATTGCCTTTTGGGTGAATAGCTATAACTTAATCGTTATTGATGGAGTCATTGATCTTTATCCAATTTCCAGTGTAAATGCAGTTAGTGATTTTTTTACGAAAAAAAATCATGTTGTTGCTCGGGAGAAATTGAGTTTGGAACAAATTGAAAAACAGAAATTATTAAAAGATCATTTTGATGCTCGGTATCATTTTGTGTTAGTTTGTGGCGCAGAAGGTTGTCCTCCTTTAGTCGATTTTGCCTACATGCCAGATCAATTGGAAAATCAATTGGAGGCACAAACGCGATTGGCTTTAACTCAAAAGCATATTTTAGATTATGATGCAGGGTCAAATACATTGCGTTTGTCTCAAATTTTCAATTGGTATAAACCTGATTTTACAAAAGGAGGTCAATCATTGGTTGGGTATGTCAATTCGTATATTGATGAAGCCATTCCTTCAGATGCACGTATTAAATTTATGGAATACGATTGGTCTTTAAATCAAGTAGGTGTTGCTGCCAAACCATTGCCTAAAGACGGCCCTAGTAATATTCAAAAATTTACCCCTTCTGTTTTATTAGGACAAAAACAATTTCAGATTAAGTGGTTTAATAATTTATATACTCAAAATGGATTCTTTGATCAAAAACTCAAACGTCAATTAGATGCTAGTCGCTCTAATTTTTTAAGTTCCATTTTTCAATTTGAAATTGGTGCATTACCTCGCTTGAATATCGGTTTTGATTTATATCTTCGTTCGGTTGCTTATCGCACAAATCCTTCTTCTCCTTTGGAAGTTTTAAAATTTCAAAATGATCCACAGTCGCGTGTAGCATTAACTAGTTTTGGTCCAAAGTTTAAATATGCCCCATTTAAATTAAAAGGTTTGTCTACACAAAGTACGCTCTTATTTCCTATGGCCAAAAACTTACAGGGTTTTACCGATACAGAAAATCCATCGAATAGCAGGCCTTTTATTGACCACGATGGCTATCAATTTTTTCAACAATTCTTTTATGATAAAGTATTAAATGCTCAACTATCTGTTTTCGCAGAAGCAGGCCTTTGGGTTAAAATAGATCGAAGATTTAAAAAGGATAATACTGGTGTAGTGTCTCCATTAAAAGGTTTTTTGAGTTATTTTCCTCATCGAAAAATTACTGTATATGGGATGACCGAATTTGCTCCAGATTGGGGTGGTGCATTTTACCTGCAATCTGGATTAGGAACAAAGTTTCAACTAACCCCACAATTGGAAATGGAGTTATTATATACTAATTTTTGGTTGGGTCTAAATAGTGGAGCAGGACAAACCTTTAATGTAGGTTTCCGTTTTTTGAATTAAGGATTTTGCTTTTATTCTGGTTTTTTCTTTCCTTTTATTCTTTGCCATAAAAGGCTAAAAATCTCTTTTTGTGATCCATCAGGAGGACCACCAGTAACCTTTTCCATGTAGTATCCTTTTTCCCCTTGGTCAGTTAATAAGAATTTAAAGATATAATCTTTAGCTTCTTTTCCTGTGCCTGTAAATGTACCAAATCGCAGGTCATTAAATTGATATTTTTCTCCTATAGGAATGACATTGAAATAATCTTTACTAAACCAACGAAGGGTTTTAATCGTAGGATCGTCGTCGATGTTTTTGAGTAAATCATGATTCTTTTCCACTTGGTTAAATTCGACATCGACTTCGTCAAACAAGGAATATTGTCCTTGGTAATAATGGTCTTTCGTTTCAATCATACAATTCCAAACAATATTATTTAGAATAAAAGGATTGGTAATAAACCGTTCCGCTTGAATGTTTTGTTTTTCCATCGCTTGGGCAAATACACGGTTTACTCGTTGCTTATTGATCACTGTAAATAACAAGTAGGAAGAACTAATCGCAATGCCTAAGTAATTCCACACTCTTCGTTGCTTCAATTCTTTGGAATATCTTGAAGCTACAATTAAGCAAATTAAAAAGGGAATAGTATATAAAGGATCAGCTACAGAAATAGTATTCCAAGCTACCCGGGTATAAGAAAAAGGGGCAAATAGTTGAGTGCCATACATGGTGAAACTATCTAAAATGGGATGCGTGACTAAAGACCAAAAAAACAGCCATTGCCATTCTTTAACACTTGCTTTTGGCGCTTCCCAATTACTACTAAAATATCGTCTTTTGCAATTGAAATATACTAAAGCAATCAATGCCAAACTCACGAGGATGATAGGAATGTAATTCTTAGGAAAAAATCGTGCAAGTAAAAAATCCAAGGCAAATCCTACAATGATAGCTGCTGTGACTTTAAAGAAAATGGCAATCCATTTATGATGTGGACTTTTATATATTTGATGTACTAACCATCCAAAAAAGAAAGCTCCAAACACACTGAAAAATAGAGAATGACTTATCCCACGATGAAAGGCAAGGTTGTCAATGTTGGATAAGAATAAAGATCCTAATACATCGAGATCAGGTATTGTTCCTCCAATTGCTCCCCAAACCATGGCCCGATTTCCAATTTTTTTTCCGAGTACGACTTCTCCTGCGGCAGCGCCTAATACGATTTGTGTTAGTGAATCCATTTAAAGTAAACTGATTGAATTTCGTTTTGTTCAAAAGTAAAACAAAGATACGTGCTAAGTATGTTTATCAAACAAAATGATTAGAATTATTTTTCTTGCTTCGAAAAGTGTTTCAACTTATGCGTATATTTAGTAAGGTTTTAATGAAAAAATAAAAAATGTATCTACTTAAATCCTTAGGAATATTTATGTTGATGATAGGTTGCTCTTATCAATCGCCAGAAAATAAAGAAGCGAAAACTAAAGTTAATGTATCCCATTCATCAAAAGAAGTATTAGAAAAAGAAGTCGAATTACCAGACATCATTTCCTATGATAAAGATATCGAGACCATTCATATTCTTGTTGCCCTTTGTGATAATAAATATCAAGGCATTGTTCCTGTACCTGCGGCAATAGGCAATGGTCAAGATCCAAAAAATAATTTGTATTGGGGTACGGCGTATGGTATTAAAACTTTTTTCAAAAGAAGTGAAGAGTGGAAATTTATTTCTTCCAAAGCAGTCAGTTCCACCATCTTGGAAAGAGCAATTTTTAAGCACAAAACCAAAAATATCTATTTGGTTGCTGATGCTTATGATGGCCAATATATTAAGCAAACCACAGAAGTCTTCCTTAGAAGTAGCGCGGGATTAATGAAAGATGTCTTATCTGTAGAAGATAAAAAAATAGGAATTTATGGCAACTCCAAATTGGTCGCCTACATTGGTCACGACGGACTAATGGATTTTAAACTCCAAGAACAGTTTGTAAATAAAGATGGCCTAACTCGTGATGCTATTATCTTAGCTTGTTATAGTAAAGATTACTTCGCTCCCCATCTCGCCAAAGCAAAAGTAAACCCTTTAGTTTGGACTACGGGATTAATGGCTCCTGAAGCTTATACCATCCATGATGCAATTACGGGATATCTCCAAAACGAAAGTAATGATGCCATTCGAGTAAGAGCAGCCAAAGCCTATTCAAAATATCAAAAATGTAGTTTGAATGCCGCTAAAAATTTGTTAGTCACTGGAGGGATTTAGATTTTGAAACCACATTTTTTTGTGATGAATAAGTATTGCAAATAAGACTATTAAGAAATATCACAGATTCTGACTATTGATATTTAGTATTGCATTTGTTTAACTTGAGTATATGGAAGTGATGATTGATTTTGTTTCTTTCCTCAAAGAATTTATAATATAGAAAAGGTGATTTGATCAATAGACGAAATGAATTGTTTTTATTGAATGGAAAGGATTTGAAGCTTAATTAGTATTTGTTTTAGTAAATAGGAATGGTCTTCTTTGAACAATAATGGATTAGGGATAAAGGATTCAGGATGATAGAAAAGTGGAACGGGTAAGATTGGAGAGAAAGCTAGGATTTGGAGTTTCCACCCCTCCGGGGTGGGTTCCCTCCCACAGCCACCACCGCCGACCGCTGTTTCCCCATTTCAGGGGAAGGCATACCTTAGCCCTTCAACCAGAGGTCGCAATTTTTTACCCAATTAAAAATGAGTCTGCCGCGGAAACTCTTTCTTGCTTTGTGTTTTTATTTAAAAAATAAAGATCATAAAATGAAACACGTAGCCAATCAAAAACGGGCACATCTTTTCAGAAATCGATGAAGCGAGATAAAAGTAAAAAGATGCTCCCGTACTCATTTTGATACTAAGGTCGGAACTCATTTAGGATAAAAAAAATGAAATGTGTAAATAGGTGATTTTTCTTCGTGAAAGGGTTTTTTTATTATTTTAAACCTTGAACTTATGTGTTATGATGAAGCAATTGTTTATTTTGTGAAAGATGAATGTAATTAAAAAAATAGCATTATTCTTGGTCGTTTCTATCGCATGTGGTACCATGTTGTTTGGACAAACCATCGTGGATGTGGAGTGGAAAGGTTTAAAAAGAACAAAGCAAAATTTTGTAGCACAATTTGTAAAACAAACCATTGACCAACCTTTTGATTCTATCGCTTATCAAAAAGATATACAAACTATTCGAAATTTAAATTTGTTTTATCAAGTGGAATCGGAGGTAATTGATAGTTTAGATGGAGTGAAAATTCAGTATCGAGTAAAAGAAAGTCTTTCGATTTTACCAATAATCAACTTTGGTGGAATCAGCGAAAATTTTTGGTTTCAGCTAGGTGCGATTGATCATAATTTTGTGGGAATGGGAGCGAAGTTGGCGGGGTATTATCGTTATTATGATCGACATTCTTTTCATGTGTTTTATCAAATGCCTTTTTTGCCTGGTTCTAAATGGGGAATATCTTCTAGTGTGTTACATTTAGCTACAGTGGAACCTATATTCTTTAGCGAAGGCACTACAGATTTTAATTATGATAATTGGGTAGTCGAATTATTACCTCGATACAATTTTAATTATCGACATTTTATAGAGTGGGGAGGCGCTTTCTTAAGAGAAAAATATCAAGCAACGAATATAGATGAAGTGCCAATGGGCGTGAATCCTGAATTTGGTTTAAATAAAGGATTAGTAAAAATCGCTCATCAATTAGATCGTATTGATTATCTTGATTTTTATCGGTCGGGATGGTCAAGTGTCTCTGGTATCGAATCGGTGTATACACCCGTCTACAAAGATTTCTTTTGGAAAATACAATGGACAGGTCGTTATTTTAAACGCATTGGCAAAACAGGAAATTTAGCCTTTCGTATACGTAGCGGAATCGCTGAAAATGAAGATACGCCTTTTCCTCCTTTTGTATTAGATAGTTATATTAATATTCGTGGAGCAGGTAATCGCGTGAATCGAGGCTCAGGAGAATTGGTCGTGAATTCAGAATACCGACAAACCATTCTAGATCTATCTGTTGGTGCTATTCAACTGGTTGGGTTTACCGATATTGGTGGGTGGAGATTAGCTGGCCAATCGTGGAAAACACTTAGAGATACCAAAGTGTTTTTCTCAGGAATCGGCGCTCGAATTATTATTAAACCGATCTATCGATTAGTGCTGCGATTAGATTATGGAGTACATTGGTTTCGACCCAAAGAACGTGGATTTGTTTTTGGGTTAGGTCAATATTTTTAATTCGTAAGTACTGATTTATTTTGTCCTAGTACTTGTTTGATTATAATTCCGCGATAAAGTGAATGAGAAGTTGCATGATATCCTCAAACTCCGTTAAAGGTAAAGTCTCTGATTTGTCGTAAATATCATGATAAAAGGCTACACCTCCAAGCGTATAAATGTAAAAAGCAGGTACGCCCTTTTCATGAAAAAAACAATGATCACTCTTACACATACTTCCTCTTATTTTTACTTGTTTGAGCCAATCATTATCGCTGTTCATTGCTACCATCCGATCAAATTTATCTCTATGGATACTTCCATTCACGACTTGAATGCCATCTTCACCTGTGCCGAGAATGTCAAGGTTAATTAAGAAGTTAATATTGGCCAAAGGGAATAAAGGATTTTCTACAAAAAAACGAGAACCAATCAAACCAATTTCTTCTGAACCAAAAGCCATAAAGACCATACTTTTATCAGGACGATTTTGCGCATAATGTTTCGCTACATTGAGCATCATGGCAATACCACTTGCATTGTCATTGGCTCCTGGGAAATAAGTATCTTTCCCCATTCGACCTAGATGATCGTAGTGAGCAGTCATTACAATTAAGGAGTCGGGATGTACTTTCCCTGGTATATATCCGATGACGTTTTGACTTGGATATTTTTCATGAAATTGATTGACAACATCAATGCTTATTTTTTCTATTTTTTCAGGTGCATTTTTTTTCAATAAACGAATAACCGTACGTTCACAAGCCATTGGGCCTGGTGTCCAAGTGAGTTTATTCGGACTTAAAAAGATGGCTCCTTTAATAGAAATATTTTGATCTGGATGGCACTTAATAAGACCTGCTAATTCATATAAAAAACGTCCATCTTCTTTGTCTGTAAATTCTTCGGTGTCAATCAAAAGAAAAACAGGGCCACTGTTTAATAGGGTATTCGCTAATCCTTGTTCATCCTTTAACGTAGCCGCAGACACTTTCTTAACTGGATAAGTGGCTTTCTGAGTAGTCGCTTCTGCATCAATCAAATAATCAACTCCGGGTTCAAGTTTTTTCTTGTTTATTTTTACACATAACTTACCACCTAACGTATTGGCAGAAAGATTGAATTTTTGAAAGTAATCCTCTGTATATGCTTTAAGTCCCATCGATTGCATTTCTTTCTTAATGTAATCCGCAGCTTTACGTTCGCCTCCATTGACATAACCTCTTCCATCAAATGAAGAAGCGCATAATTGATCGAGAATTTCGCGTGCATATTCACGAGATTGACTAAAGCTAACTAATGGTAAGGTAATAAGAAGTATTAAAATAGAAAGATGTTTCATGTACAAGAATATTATAAGTGATTAATCACATTGATGTTTGTGAGAGTAATATTTATTTTTCTTCGAAAGAAATATTAATGCTTCATTTCATTGATCCATTCCCTTACCAAAGCCACGCCTTCTTTGTGTACCAATTTTCTTCCTTGTTCTGGCATCATCGCTCCAGGGTTGGTAGACTCCATTCGGTAAAGTAAAATGGATTCGTCGGGAGCACCTGGTACCAGACTGTAATCTCTTCCTCCTGATCCAGTAGAAGCGGCTACGGGTGGTTTTAATATTCCTAAATTTCTTCCTAAAGGTTCTTCAAAAATTAAGTTTAACCCTGAAGTGTTTGCAGGACCTTTCGGATGGTGACAATGCCCACAGTTAATGTCTAAATAGGCCATTGCTCGATCGTGTAGTGATCCCGTAGAAGGATCATCCCAAACAGGCACTTTAGGGTGATCTTTTGTTTGATCATAACCTGTGAGATAAGCTACTTCGGCCCATTGCTCCAATTGGTTTTTTGATCCAGATGGATAAGCAAAGGATTTATTAAGATTTCGAATTTTAGGGCCAATGGGCATCATTGTTTTTTCTACTACATGACAACTTTTACATTGATTTTTATTTGGAATGACGTAAGGGACTTCGATTTGTTCACCGGCCTTATTTTTAAAAGTAACTTCTTTAATATCTCCAGCAACTTCCAACGTGGCTTCGGTTTGTTCCTCATTCCAAATGTAAGAAACGCCATCCCATCCATCTTCTCGGTGAACCAACAATCGAGTTTCTAAAAGTTGTCTTCCTGCACTTAAATCATTTTCGTCATGGTTGTAATAAAAAGTTTTAATTAATACGGCGCCTACTGGAAAATCTAAAACACCTTCCTTGGTATAACTTGCGGTTTTTCCTTTAGGCATCCACACAAAACGTGATTTGTGGGCATAGTCAGAAAACAGCGGACTATTCAAATCATAAGGCAATACATCGGACATTGGTTTTAAATCTGCGGTATTCCCTTCGAAAAAATGATATTCAGACAGTCGTTCAAATGGTGGGGCATTGACATCTAAATTTACTCCTACTACCGAAGAGGAACAATTCCAATTAAGCAATAAAAAGCCAACTAGAAAAAAAAGAAGAACTATCAATAATTTATGATGCATGCTTTTCTTATTCTTTTCAAAAATAATAATAATGGATTACTTTAACCAAGCGTCATGCGCTGAAATATCTAAATCAGCTAAGGCACAATCAAAAGCGGCTAAGTCTGAACTCATGTTTTTGATCACTTCTTGGGGTTGATCTCCTTTATGCATATTCAAATTGGCAAATGTGATTTCTCCATTATCTTTTATACAAAAACCAGCTGCTGGATTATCTGCATTTTTAGGATTGGTAATACCATCAAAAACAATATCTCTGGTCTCTCCATTAAATAAACCCGTAACTAATTTTCCAAAGTCAGTACTAGTATCTGGTGTTCCTGTATTGTTTACAAATTTGTTGTTTTTAATTTGAATAGCTGAACAAAAAGGATCAAAGTTTTCTGACTTAAATGGTTTCTTTGTAATCAACCAACTTACCATAAAAATGCCTGCGGTTTTATGATTCTCAATCGTATTATTAAACACATCAATTTCTTTATGTGCCATAATCAACATCCCTGTACCAGGAGGTAAGATACTTACAATGGTTCCCTTAGGAGCAAAATTCTCATGGTTGTTATTGCTCATGATATTGTCTCGTACATTGATTTTATAACCATTAGGTTGTGGTAAATCGGGCATGTCAAAAATCAATATTCCTCCTGTATTATTTTCGGCTTTATTATCATAAACATCAGCTACCCGACTATTCTCAATTTCAATTCCTGTTACATTATGATGTACAAAATTATTTCGAACGACAATGTTGGTAGATTGTCCTACATAGACTCCCGCATCTGAAGCATAAGAGGTTTCACATTTTTCTACTAATACATTGGTGCAACTTACAGGGTATAATGCATAACCTCCATTGGTAGAAAGCGCTCCTCCTGTCCAAGTAACTTCGACTCCACGAACAGTTACATTTTTTGCATCTTGAATTTTGATTCCATCTCCTTTACTATCTGCAAGGGTAAAGTCTTCTAACACAATTCCGTCGGCTTTAATCAACATACCTTCCGCACCATCGATTTGATCTTTAAATGAAAGAATGGTCTTTTTCATTCCTGCTCCCTTAATCGTTACGTTTTTTGTATCATTCAAAGAAATTGATCGTTTAAAGTGGAAGGTGCCGGCAGGCAATGAAATCGTCTCTCCATCTTTCGCATTAATCAGCACTTCTTGTAGCTTCTTTTCCACCTCTTCCGCCGCTAATGTTCCTTGATTATTATCCGATGATTCTCCTCCTTGTTTACAAGAAGAAAATCCTAAAATGAAAATTCCAAAAATTAAAATAATTGTTCTCATAGTTGTTATTTAAATGTTTATTTTAAATCCCTTTTTTCCAAAAATCGTATTGTTGTGTAGACGTATTGCAATACGTTTATTGTGGATGATAAATCCGTTTCCCCTCTTTAAAAATCACGTTCCGATCTAATGTCATTGGCTTCAATTTTTGCTGCAAAAACAATTCCATTTGATCATCATAATGCGGACTATCTTCATGATTCGAAGCACCATAATTTATGATCGACTCAATCTCTGGCCCATTCTCATCATAGCGAACCAATTGAATATAAGACTCCCCAAGAAAACCTTTTACTTTACCTTTCTTATAAGGTTCTGTATACATAGTAGCAATCACGTCAGGTGTTCCCCAAACGGGTTCGGCACGTTTGCCACGAACAAGGTATTGAAATTCTCCCAATTCAATTTCTAATTGACCAAAATGTTTAAGTAAATACTTTTTAGCATAACGCAACGCATCGGCATAAATGGCTTCAGGTAAATCATTATTATAATCTAAGATACCTTTTTTATCCATGTATTTAATCAAAAAATGAATTGATAAGGACATGATGGCAGCTTGTTTGTTTTCTACATTAGTATTTAAATCCCATTTAGAAAAGACATCAATAATATCTGCAATGTCTGGATATTTCGTAGGGTCTAAATTCTTTAATAATAATAAATTTTGCGCAGGTCGAGTAAACAATTCCTTATTCCATTTTAAATCATATTTTACGGTTTTAAAATCTTCATAAGAAAAGGAATCGTATGCTTCCATAAGTTCTACAAAACGCTTACTCCTTCCTGTATCATAAAGCAAATACCCAATCGTTTTGTCAATAGATTCTACGGTAGGATTTTCTTCAGGACAGGTACAATTGAACTCGGTATTATTCATGTTGAAGACATAGCCACAATCGGGGTTTTCTACAATAATTAAATCTTCCAAAGGCCGAAATTTATCTTCCCAAAGCGTAGCAGATGTATCTCCAGGAAGAATGCCTCGCCAATCATAATTCGGATCGCGATAAGGAAAAAGACCATTGGCTAAAAGATAAATATTCCCTTCTTTGTCGGCATAAATTGTATTGATTCCAGGAATGGCCTGCATTTGTAAAATGTCTTTAAATTCCTCAAAGTTTTGTGCCTTATTCATATGGTACCATTGCTCCATCGCATGGATGACCATGTTGGCAGGAAAACGGATAGAGTAAAATCCATCTTTGTTTTTTATCGTAGTTCCATATTTACTCCAATAAAAAGTTTTCTTAATCGGAATACGAATAGGACCAACTTTTACAGGCACTTTTAAACTGCGTTTTTCGAGGGCAATCCATTCCCCATCAAAACGATAATGTAGCTTCTTCGTTGGATGCATGGTCAATTGATAGACGTCATTAAGGTCCGCATAGTTTAAGGTATGTGCCCAACCAAGATTTGTGTTGGTGCCATGAAAAGGGGTAATTCCTCCAGGTAATACACTACCTAAAAAATTCCATCCTTCTTCGCTATTTACATGCGCTTCATACCAAGCAAAAGCACCTTCAAGCGGTTGGTGAGAATTGATGTCTAAATACGTTTTCCCATCTTTGGTAATGGTCGGACTCATCGCTATAGCATTGGAACCTTTGGCCATACTTCCACCTTGAGGATCGATCATCATATCTCGAAAAATACGACCGATGTCATATTGTACATTCGTCATCATAGCGAGCACTATGATGGAACCATTAATTAAATCTTTTTCAGTAACAGGAAAAATATCTTTTCGTAAAAGTTCTTCTGGATGTTTTTTTGCATAAGCATTCATCCCTTGCACATAACCATTTAAGACCTTTTTAAATTCGGGAGAAAATGCGGTTTCATATTCTGTTTCTACTTTGTCATACGGATTGACAATGAACGCCATGAAATCTAAAATAGCGCCTTCTTTTCCTTTTACAGAACCCAATTTATGCCGAACCATTAGTAAAGGTTCTTGTAATGTTTTAAAGTCGTCTTCTGCATGTGCCCATGCTAAACCATAAGCGGTTTCCGCATCGGTTTTTCCATAAATATGAGGAACACCCCATTGATCTCTGACGATCGTTATGTTTTCAGGATTGATGGGCGATTGAGCAAAAAATAGACTAGCTAGTAGACTGAGACAAAAAGTAAAAAATGGTTTCATGAAGATTTAATATTCCTTATTTAAATTAACAATATGTTGTATAGGTTTGTGTTTTGCGAAGCGTTGAATATTTTCAATAATACTATCCCACCGACTCAAATCGGCATGAGGCGAACCCGCTCGGTGTGGTGAAAGCATCACGTTGTCGAGTTGATGAAAAGGGTAGGTGTAGGGAAAAGATTTTCCTTTATCGTCAACTTCTGGTTTATAATTATACCAAACATCTATGGCCGCGGCTCCAATCTTTTTTTCTTTCAAAGAATGAAAAAGAGCTTCTTCATTAATTATTTTTCCTCTAGCGACATTGACCAACATTCCTTCGGAACCTAATGCGTTTAATTCCTTTTCTCCAATTAGATTTTCTGTTGATGGTGTAAGTGGTAACGCTAAAATTAGAATGTCTGTTTGGGTAAGGAATTCTTCTAATTGATGCGGTAAAAATGGACTAAGATGTTTGGGCCGTTTTGTATTTTTCCATGAAGTTTTTAAGGCAGAAAATTTCAAATCCAATCCAGATAAAAATTGATGTACGTGTTGATTGATTGCGCCATAACCTAACAGACCAACCATTTTATCCTTCAGAGAAATGGTTGGATTTTTTTCACCTACCTCTCGCCATTTACCATTAAACATTTCTTGATGAAAGAATGTAATTTTATTACATAATCCATAAAGCAAAGCCACGGCATGTTGTGCGGTATTATAGGCATGATTATGATTGTTGCAAAGCGTTAAGTTTTGAGCAATTAATTTATTTTTATGCTTTGCTAAAAAAGGATCAACGCCTGTACTAGGCATAAAAATATGACTAAGCATTTGGGTATGCTCAAAGTCTTCTTCACTCATTTGCCAACCCACAAAAATTGCCGAACTATTTAAGTATCGATGCCGTTCTCCTTCTTCCAAATCATTGGAGAAAATAAGGTTTACTGTACTTAAATGATGGAGTCGGTTTCGTAGATAATGCTTTAGTTCTTCTTTTGCATCAAGGCCGAAAAATACGTTGATTGTCATAAGGTATAAAGTAAGCCCTTAAGTTAAGGAAAAAGTAGCAATTTTAGAAATGGGAAAGTGCTTATATAAATCAAGTAGATTTAGGTTTTATTTTTTATTTTTTTCGAAAAGAAATGAAGGAAGAAAAGGAAAACTAAAAACGATTTTTAATATATTTATACAAAAAAATGGGGAAATTCAATTTGGCAAAAACAAATAAAAATAGTAGCTTTTAGCATGAAGAAAAACCCCTATCTTTTTTTGATTTTCCTTTTATTATCCGCTTGCCACCAAGCAGAAATTCAACCTGCTTTTTATCATTGGAAAACAAACTTAGATATTGGTAACTTAGAAGAAACGTACTTAAGCCAAACCGGAACCCAACGATTATACATTCGACTTTTTGATGTGAAATATAATGAGGAAAAGAAAAAAGCAATTCCTGTAGCAAGCATAAATGTTCGACAGTTGCCCCAAAAAGTAAAAGAATGGGTGCCTGTAGTATTTATTACGAATCGTACCTTTGTGGAGATCAATGAAAATGAAGTTCAAGCATTAGCGGATAGTGTAGGAACCTATATGCAAAAGACCATGAAAGACTGGGAGGAAACACGAATTCCAGAATGGCAGTTTGATTGTGATTGGACAAAAAGTACAAAGTCTAAATTCTTTTCTTTTTTAGAAAAAATAAAAAAATATACGAATAACAAAACCCTTTCTGCGACGATCCGTTTGCATCAAATCAAATTTAGAGAAACCACTGGAGTGCCCCCTGTAGATCGAGGGATGCTCATGTTTTATAATATGGGCACACTCAAAGATGAAAAAGAAGTCAACTCCATCTTAAATTTAGACATTGGGAAACAATACATTGGACAATTAAAAAATTATCCTTTAAAATTAGATTTAGCTTTGCCTTTATTCTCTTGGGGAGTAGTGAAACGAAAAGGAAGGATCTTACATTTAATCAATAATCTTCAAGAAGAAACACTTAATGATTCGTTAAAATATGAAGTGATCGAAGAAAAACAATATAAGGTCAAAGAAAGTCATTATATTAGTGGTTATTATTTATATAAAAATGATTTGATCCGTTTGGAACGTATAGAACTTGATCTTCTAAACGCTACAGTAGAGTTACTGAAAAATAAATTACCGTCCAACGACAAGTTCATTACCTTTTATCATTTAGATTCTAAAATTATCAAAGCTTTCCCATATGAAAATATTCAAAATTTGGTTGATTCTTTTCGTTAGTACAAGCCTTTTGTTACTGCCTCTTCAAGTGTCTAAAGGTTGTGGTTATTCTGGCGATGCATTTACAGGATATTCTTTCATTAATCCTAAGATTACCAATTTTGAAGAATATGCCCCTTTTTATTTTACTATGGATCTCCTTTATTCAAAAGAATGGTCAACGGTAGGGGATAACATAAGCGAATGGCAAAATTATTTTTGTGACGAACCCAATAAAGAAGATATCGATGAAGTCGTCTACCTTTGGAAGATTGAAGATTTAGAAAACCTAAAACGAGACATTCAAAGTGTCAAAGGAGTAAAGACCGATGAATTAAAAAACACCTTTGCCAAACAAATGGCCGAATGCGAAAAAATCCATGTGATTGATTACTTAATTTTTGCCAAAGAAACAGAACCACTCATTGAAGGAGGAAATTGGGATTGGAAAATTAAGAATAGAGATCACGAAAATATCAAAGCTAAAATTGAATCAGGTATTAGCAAATATAAAGATTGTGCTTCAAACTTCATCAAACTGCGTTATGCATATCAAGTCATCCGTTTAGCACATTATGCTGGATATAACGAACAATGTATCGAACTATATGATCAATTAGTTCCTCCTTTGGTAAAGGTGAAAAGTATTATGCATGATTGGGCTAAAGGACGAAAAGCAGGCGCACTTCAGCGCTTAGGTAAAAACGCAGAATCAGCTTATCTATTTGCCCAAGTGTTTGATTCTTGTCCTAGCAAACGCGTATCTTCTTATCTTAGTTTTCAAATCAATGACGAAACGGAATGGAGCGATGCGATGGCTATGTGTAAAAACAAAAGAGAAAAATCAGCGCTTTATGTAATGCGAGCGATTAATCCTTTTAGTCATGCAGTAGAAGAAATGATTTCCATTTATGAACTTGATCCTAAATCACCTCACCTTGACTTTCTTTTAATGCGAGAAGTGCAAAAGTATGAAATGGATTTCTTGGGCAAACCATTTTCTGATGAGATTTTAGATCGTTACCGAATGACCATTACGCCTCGAAAAGAAGCCTTGAGTTATATGGCCGACCTTCATCGTTTTGTTCAACAAACCATTGAAGATAACAAAATTGAAAACATTGACTTATGGGAAACCGTCAATGCATATTTGTACTATCTGGGTGGAGAAAATGAAGAAGCCAGACAATTGTTTCGAAGCCTAAAGAAACAAATGAAGGGCAATGCTAAATTGAAAAAACAAATTGACCAATTTAACTTGTTATTGGAAATCTCCAATGTAGAAGAAATTGGAATAACAGAAGAATCTCAATTTGATAAATGGCGTAATGACCTAGTCTCTTATAGAGAACACAAATGGGCAGAAAAAGAAAATGAACGCGCTACCCAATTTGTATTAGACAAGTTTTATGATCTATACAAAAAGCAAGGGGAGTATGGAAAGGCCTTCCTTTGTCACTTCAAATTTTATAATTTATTGATTAGCCCAGATCTAAAAATTGTAGAAGATTTGATCGCATTGGTAGATAAACCCAATAAGTCAAAACACGAAGAATGGTTGTTAAGCCGTTTGTTCTATGAACAAGGAGATGAGGAAGAAAAGAATAATATAAAAGAAGTTTTAGTTGAAATGAAAGGGACTATACTCCTAGGAAATCACGAACTGGAACAAGCAATTGAAACTTTTAAAACCTTGCCCGATACATTCCAAATGAAATATTGGCGTTTTCAAATTTTACCCTTAAATCCATTCGAAATAGGGTTTAGTCCTGCTTCTGATTTCATTAGCCCAAGCCAAGGAGAAATACTGAAAAATAAATTAGAACTTGCAGAAAGTATTTTAGCACTTGAACGAAAAACGAAATCTGATCCCGCAAATGCGGCAATATATTATTGCCAACTTGGAGCTGCTGCTTACAACATGACCTATGAAGGAAGCCATTGGAGAACAACGGATTATTTTAAAAGTTCTTCTGCTCGGTATGCTCGTCAAAACAATACGGACAATGTAACTTATTCTTGGGGAGGAATAATGTTGGATAAAGATAACCTTGATTTATCTAAAGCAATAGATTATTTCCAACAAGGTATTGCTAGAAGTAAAGACCCAGAAATATCTGCTCGACTTAATTTTTATTTAGGGCTTTGCCAAAAGATAGAATATCGATGGACTACAGAAAATTTATATGAAAACCCAGTGCCAAAAAACAAAATCACAGGTTATGTAACCTTATTGAGTAAATACCAAAAGACTGAATTTGCCGAAAGTGTAATGCGCAGCTGTTCCGCATTAGATTATTATATGAAATAATCTAGCGATAGAAATAAAAATGTAGGCGAAAATTGAAGTAGAATCTAAGCTTCTGCTGTTGGGTGATGTTGATATAAATTAGCGGTAATCTCTACTGCTCGTCTCAAATCACTTTCTCGAACACGTAAATTAATATTGCCTAAAGCTAGAAGCTCTCTTGGAATAAAATAATCATTTTTAACGGTGCATTCAATACCAGAAGCTTCCAAAATAGCTTGGTAATATTGAACTTCAGTAGGTACACGAAGGCGGCAGACCGTTATGAATTTTTCTTGAATCTTCATAGTGGTTTTGAGTTAAGTCTAGGGATTTTACGAGCGCTTTAACATAGAACCATTTTACAATAATCCTATATTAAAGAAAAAGAATAAAAGGTACTTAGGGTGATTTCCTTTTATCCTGTATATAAGTTTTGTGAATTAAATTTTACTTTACCTGTATAAATTATGCAAAAAAATGGGCTTTGTCAATGTTTGTGACCTGATTTTTTTCGTCTTTTATTTAAAATGTTTCAATGCTTCTCTTTTACTTAATGGTGCTAGGTCTTGATTATCAACGAATTGTTTGATGGTTTCTGGAATCCTTTTCGCGTTTTCTCTTAACACCCAACCAATTGCTTTTTGTATGAAAAACGCTTGACTATCCTTGTTTTTTTTAATGATTTCGAACAACAAATCAAGGTCCGTTTGGGCTTTATATTTTAACTGAAAAAGAATGGCTGTACGCTTCAACCATATGTTATCTGTAGCCAACCAACGATGAACACTCGGCTTAATCAAGGAAGGTGATTTTAAAAATAATGAACCTACTAAATTAGGAGCTATAAAATCAACCGTATCCCACCAAGATTGATTGGTGATCATATACTCAAACAAAGGTAGATCATCTTCGTCAATTTGCTTTTTATATTTCAGCCATAATTCCATCCCGACATACTGAAATTCCCGTGCTGGAAGTTGCCAAAAAGCTTTGGTGATTTTTCCCAAGTCTTGCTTTGGAGGTAATGGATGCTGTTTTAAAAATGCTCGACTCCATGCTTTCCGTTGAGGGGATCGAATACCCAAAAACTCAAATTGATTGCGCATGTATTTTTTCATCGCAAAAGCATCCGAATCACTTGCATGCGCACTAAAATATTGATGATATTGTCTTACAAATTCCATAACTTACTGAATATAATCCCATGCCGAAAAATAAGCACCGTTCGCATCACAAAAATCTAAAAATTGTTGATAAAAAGGATGATTGCCAATGGTCGCACTATCTC
The DNA here is from genome assembly GCA_020629935.1 of Saprospiraceae bacterium. Classification (GTDB taxonomy): domain Bacteria; phylum Bacteroidota; class Bacteroidia; order Chitinophagales; family Saprospiraceae; genus JAHDCJ01. The sequence goes on from JAHDCJ010000067.1 coordinate 26,251, forward strand.
CAATAATGACCAGCTTTTTCCGAGCTCTAGTCATCGCTACATTCATCCGACGAACATCAGACAAAAAACCAATGACACCCTTAGGGTTAGATCGAACTAAAGAAATATATATCACATCACGCTCTTGGCCTTGAAAAGCATCAATGGTATTAATCGAATAATGAACGTGTTTTAATTCTTCCTTCATGAAGACCACTTGCTCTTTATAGGGCGAAATAATTCCCACACTTGGTGGATTGTCTTCAGGAAATGCTTCCGTTAAAATAGCCAAATGTTCACGTAATAAGGTAAACTCATCAGGGTTAGAGAAACTAAGTGTTTCTGGGTTTTGAACTTCCTCAAAACCACAACCTGCCGTATCAATAAATTCTAAAGCTTGATTATGGATTTGTTCTACTTCCAACAAATGATTTGCCACACTTTCATGCGCCTCTAATTGATTTTCATAAAATTGTTGATTAGAAAAATTCATAATCATCGCATTCATTCGATATTGTACCGTCAATAAATTGGTAGCTTCTGGATAATGTTGCATACAATGTTCAATCATCGTGGTAGATAAGCCTTTTTGAGCCGCTTCTATAGATCGAACAGTAGGAGATAATTGTAAAGGATCTCCAGCAAGCACTACTTTTTTTGCTTTTAAAATAGGTATCCAAGATGAAGGTTCTAGAGCTTGAGCGGCTTCATCTAAAATCACTGTATTAAACCTACGCTTTTTCAAATACCGACTGATAGAACCTACAGGCGTACAAGTAATGACATCCGCAGCATCAATAATTTGCTCCGTAAGTCGATCTTCTAATAAAATTGCCCAAGAAGCTAATTCTCTGGCTTCTTGATAAAGCTCTTTTCGCTCATCGCGCTCTTTTTGACGAAAATTACGTTTGTATCTTCTTGCTCTTCGTCTACAATCTTCTGCTTGTTTCCTTACCTTTTTTATGTTTTTACTGTCTGGATGTTTAGACAAACGACCATCTAATGTCAAATCCAATAATTCATGGTCTACTCTCGAAATATTGCCAATTCGAACTACATTTAAACCTTGTTCCGCTAATTTTTCTGTGAGTAAGTCGGTGGCGGCATTACTTGGCGCACAAGCTAAAATGCCACGTTCCTTTTTACATAACTCCTGAACCGCAGCTACAATGGTTGTTGTTTTTCCTGTGCCTGGTGGCCCATGAACAATCACTAAATCATCCGATTGCACAATTTGATTGACCGCTTGATTTTGAGAAGCATTAAGTTCCACTAATTCAATTTTCGGACGTGGGGTAAATTGGGGTATAGAATGACCAGACAAAAGGTCACGTAACTCTGCTAAACGATTAGATGTGGCTTTACCTACTTGCTCTAATGCTTTTTCCATTTCCTCAAAACTTCGTTCATCAAAGAGGAGTTCCACACCAATTTTACCATCTTGTATCCAAGGCGGCATGGGTTGGGCATAAAAAATGATTTTCATCTTATGCTCATCCATATAATTAATAACCCCCTTTCTATAATTGCCTTCTACCGCATCCTGCATAGAAAAAACGTGTACGACTTTACCCGATTGAAACCGATGACGCAACTTTTTATGCTGTGTTCGCTCTACAGTAACAAAAGGATAATCGCCCAAAGCAAAACCCATTTTCTTGACTTCTAATGGATACCAAGCAATACCTTGTTCTATTTTTTGACTAGAGGTGAGACTCGCAATTTTTTCTTCAAATTGTCGCTCTGCTTCCTTCTTTTCAATAGAAAGAAG
>JAHDCJ010000067.1:28100-29766 GCA_020629935.1 Saprospiraceae bacterium
CAAAATTAAACTATTTCTATTTAACATCTAATAGAATACAAAAATTTCAATTTACAGGAGGTATTGTCATGGAATTGTCACAAATTATTGGTTTTTATCATATTTAACTTATTGAAATCTGTATATTGTATGCTCATGAATGATATTTGTCTTTTATTTGCTCTTTCTTAACTTTTTAAGAAAAGCATAATGTTTAAACTTTAATATCTTACCAAAGGGATATGTTGAATGAGCGCATGATCTCGAAAGAGAGATTTTCGTCCTTGTTTAAATCCTACATTTAATTAACTAAAACACAACCTACCATGAAGCAATTTGTCTTTAAAATGGGTAGTAGTCTTTTGCTCGCTTTTTTCTTTACAGGAATGGCGTTTGCACAATTTACTGCTACCGGTACGGTAACCGATGAATCGGGTGAACCTTTATTTGGTGTGAACATCGCTGTAAAAAATACTACAGTGGGAACTTCCACCGACTTAGACGGACGGTACTCTCTAGAGATTTCTGGTCCTTCTGCTATTCTTGAATATTCTTATGTGGGCTTTGCTACGCAAGAAGTTCAAGTTTCAACTACAAGCACCAATGCAAATGTTACAATGAAAGATGGTGCGAATCAATTAGAAGAAGTGGTAGTTACTGGTTTAGCAAGTTCGATCAAACGATCTAACTCTGCCAACTCTGTAGCCTCTATCTCTTCTAAAGCATTAACAGGCGTTACAAGCCAATCTACTATGGATGGTGCCCTTTACGGAAAATTTAAAGGTGCCCAAATCCAATCTAACTCTGGAGCTCCTGGAGGAGGAATGTCTGTACGACTTAGAGGGGTGACTTCCATCTTTGGAGATCAACAACCACTTTATATCGTAGATGGAGTTTATATTGATAACTCTTCTATTTCTTTAGGAACCAATATCGTTTCTGCCGCAGCAGGTGGTGGAAGTGCATCTACTAACCAAGATGACGCATCTAACCGGATTGCAGATATTGATCCAGAAGATATTGATAAGATCGAAATCCTTAAAGGGGCATCTGCCGCAGCGATCTACGGATCTCGTGCAGCAGGAGGGGTAGTCTTAATTACCACGAAGAAAGGCCGCGCAGGAAAAACGCAAGTTAACTTTTCTCAATCACTTGGTGCAACTTCTATTTTAAGAAGATTAGGAACAAGAGATTGGAATGATGACTTAGTAGAAACTGCATTTGGTCCTGCTGAAGTTCCTGTTTACCAACAAGCAGTTGCTGATGGTAAAGTATATGATTATGAAGATGAAATTTATGGAAATTTAGGTTTGCTTTCTACTTCTAGATTAAATATCTCTGGAGGAAATGACAAAACTAAATTCTTTGTAGGTGGAACATTCAAACATGAAGAAGGTATTGTTAAAAATACAGGTTATGATAAAGCGTCTGTACGTTTAAATATAGATCATAAATTAACCAAATGGTTAGATTTCTCTGTATCAAATAACTTCATTAACTCTAAATCTGACCGTGGATTTTTCAATAACTCGAATACCAATGCTACTGTAGGTTACGCCTTAGCATTCGTGAAGCCTTGGGATGAATTACACCCAGATGAAAATGGAATTTATCCTAATGGCCCAGGATCTAATCCATTACAAACGATCGATGTGGTTCAGAATAGAGAGAAAAACAATCGATATAT
>JAHDCJ010000068.1:0-18724 GCA_020629935.1 Saprospiraceae bacterium
AAAGAGGCGCGTAGCGACGTGCGCAGCACCGAAGCGATAGCGAAGTCTGGAAAGGACCGACCTGTTAAGGTAAGCCCCAATTGGAAAGAAAAAAAATTAGCCTTACTTTTGTGGCATGAATAAACTAGCAATTACACAAAAAGAAGCCTATACTTTAGTCCAATTAGACAATGGTCGAGCGAATCCCATGGATTTGGAAATGGTAAAAGAAATTAGAGATGCCTTTAATCAAATGGCAGCGGATGATCAAGTGAAGGGAGTAATTTTGACAGGAAAACCTAACTTTTTTACCGTGGGTTTAAATGTAATCGAATTATACAACTTTAATGAGGAAGAGATTCGTCACTTCTGGATTTCCTTTGAAGAAATGGTGTTAGCTTTGGTTAAATTTCCTAAGCCTTTAATCTGTGCCATTTCTGGACATAGCCCCGCGGGAGGGTGTGTGTTGGCCATTTGTGCGGATTACCGTATTATGGCTGAAGGGAAATATCAAATTGGTTTGAATGAAATTCCTGTAGGTATTTTATTGCCTAAACACATCTTCAAACTATATAGTTTTTGGATTGGTGAACGACTTGCTTATCAATATATTTTGGAAGGAAAACTAATGCCTCCGCAAGAAGCTTTAGCTGCTCATTTAATTGATAAATTGGTGCCGCTAGAACAAGTCATGGCCGAAGCAGAAAAACAAATGGCTACATATTTACAACTAGAAACAGGCGCTTGGACAAAATCAAAATTGATGATGCGGGATGAACTCATCGCATATTCTGATTTAGACCCTGAGCAAGATTTTGAAGAAGCATTAACACAATGGTGGAGCCCTGGAGCAAGAGCGGTAATGGGCGCTGTAGTTCACTCCTTACAAAAAAAGTAGTTGGTCAAAAAGACGCTATTTTTACTTCAAAAATTGTTCTTACCTTTATCGGTATAAAAGCCATTAAAATTCATGGAATTATTTCAAATCATTTCTGAAGAATACCCTAACTTCTTAGCCTTTGCAAAAGCGAATTGGTCCATCTTGATTATTCCTTTTGTAGCTGCATTTGTGGGTTGGGGCACTAATATTTTGGCCTTAAAAATGACCTTTTATCCTCTCGAATTTTTCGGCATCGAATTGTTCCCTATGGTTAAGCCTGTGGGTTGGAAAGCACGCATGCCTCGCATTGGATGGCAAGGGATCATACCAATGAAAGCAGGAAAAATCACAGGAAAAACGGTTGATCTTTTGACTTCTCAATTGATCAGTATCGAAGAACAATTTGCTAAAATTGATCCTAAACAAGTCTCTGTAGAATTATCTGGAACCGTCAATAAATTATCAAAAGAGATTATTGATGAAGCCATGACTGCACACATTCCATTGATCTGGAAAATGGTGCCGAGAAAAAGAAAACAGGTGATCTTCGAACAAGCAGGCAACGAATTTCCTTTGGTAGTAGAAGATATTATGCAGGAGATCAAAGAGAATATTACAGAGCTTTTTGATTTGAAGGGAATGGCTATTGAAGCCTTTACAAAAGATAAACAATTGCTCAATGATTTATTTCAAAAATGTGGAGCAAAAGAATTCAAATTTATTGAACGTTCAGGGTTCTATTTTGGTTTTTTATTTGGTCTTGTACAAATGATGATCTGGTATTATTACCCCGCTTGGTGGATTCTTCCTGTGGGCGGTTTAATTGTAGGTTATGCTACCAATTGGTTGGCTTTAAAGATGATTTTTTATCCCCAAAATCCTATTAAATTAGGACCAATAACTATTCAAGGAATGTTCTTAAAACGGCAGAAGGAAGTCGCTAAAGAATATGCCGAAATGGTCACCAAAGAAATTCTAACTTCTACCCGAATTTTTGATACGATTATCAATGGTAAAAGTTCGGAAAAAATAATGCATTTAGTGGAAAAGCATGTAAAAGATGGCGTGGACAAAACCGCAGGATTAAACCGCTCACTCATTCAAATTTCTTCGGGTACCAAACGTTATGATGCGATTAAAGCCATTGCTGTAAAACGATTTCTGGAGGCAATGCCCATTTCTATTCAAGATGCTTTTGGCTATGCAGACGACGCCTTGGATATTGAAAATACATTAAGAGAAAAAATGGCCGCCTTAGAACCCAAAAAATACGCAGGTGTTTTGCGTCCTGCCTTTCAAGAAGATGAATGGAAGTTGATTCTTACAGGTGCATTACTAGGACTCGGAGCGGGACTCATCCAATTGCTTATGTTAGGTTAATTTCATGCAAATGACCAAACAAAAATATAGTATCTTCTTTTTGCTGTGGATTCCTTTCTTTTTTTTCTCGGTAAAAAAAATGACTGCGCAATTGCCTATTTCTCCTAAAGCAAAATTAATACTGAAGAATGGCCCCGTAGATGGAATTACTTTAGGTTTTCATTCTAAAGACTTTCATTATGATTATGAAAATTCCATCAAAGAAATTCATCAAACTGGATCAAAATGGATTGGGTTTACTATAAAATTCTTTCAAGATTTTGTCGATTCAGATAGTATTAAAATGCATCCAGCCAATCATCCATATTGGTTACAAATTAAACGTAGTATACAACAAAGCAAAGCACTCGGTTTACAAGTAATGATATTTCCCATTGTATTGATTGAACAGCCCAAAGGCAAACAATGGAGAGGAGTTATCCGACCTAAAGACAAAACAAGTTGGTACCAATCCTATGGAAAAATATTGACTAGATTATCTACACTTTGTCAAGACCATCAAGTAGAATTATTAAGTGTCGGTTCTGAATTAACTTCCATGCAAACCGATAGCTTAGCTTGGTCAACGCTTATTAAACAATGTAGAAAAAACTATGATGGAGCATTAACCTATTCCGCCAATTGGGATGCGGTGCGAGCCGTAAAATTTCATCCACATCTTGACTTACTTGGCATGACCACCTACTTTTCTTTAAGCCTAAAAAACGATCCTTCACTACGCGAACTTACTCGATCTTGGCAACGATTAAAAAATAAAATTTTGCATTTCCAAAAGATCAAAAATATTCCCATTATTCTTACGGAAGTAGGTTATGCTTCTATTAACGGAATCAATAAACACCCTTGGAATTATCATATTTCAAAAACCGTGGATTTAAAAGAACAGGATGATTGTTATCGTGCCTTTATTAAAGTTTGGAAAAAAGAATCGAATCGATTTGGCGCTTTTTTTTATGATTGGTTTGGACTCGGTGGCATTCATGATAAGGGATATACCTTTCGAGGAAAACCTGCCTACTCGACTATCCTTAAATGGTTTGATAAAAATTATAATCCGAAACAGTAAGTACGTTAATCCTTTGTCTGCTCTTTCTTTTCATGCCTCTTCCCTTCCATTGACACTCAAACCTCTTATAAATCAATTTATTATAAATAATAAAAATAATCGCTTTTAAGGGAACAAATTTCCCGTTTCCAACGTATATATAATAGAAGCTATTAAAAGGTTATGCTACTTTTTAAACATCTTCCATAAATCCAACAAATTTTATTCCCCCAAAAAAAATAGGCATGAAAAGATATTGCCCTGAAATTTTTGTTGTGTTTTGTTTCCTACTTCTCTTCTTCTTTTCTGCTTGTAAACGTAATACAGCTGAAGGAATGGAAGAAAGCTTTGTTCCTTTTACTACCTATTCCTCCTCTTGGGCCGATTCCATTAAACAGACTTTATCTTTAGAAGAAAAAATTAGTCAACTCGTTTTAATACGAGAAACTTCCGAAAATCAATTGGCATTTCCTAGATGGATTCGACAAATCACCGTCAGTGGAATTATTCCTTTTTCAAATCCTGTAGATTCATTTTTGCAAAGGAAAAAAGACCTGCAAAGACAAGCCAAGGTGCCTTACTTTTTTGCCAATCAAGAAGCCATTCATTTATCTAAAACACAGGAATGGCCAAGTTTATTTACTACTAGTTTCATTGAGAACGATAGCTTAGTGCAAAATTATTTACAAGATCAAACACAGCTTTTAAAAACCATTGGATATAATTTAAGTTTATGGACAGGCATTAAAAACTCAAGCGATTTTGATCCTATATTATCTCCTAAATTAGCTTGTGGAGCTACAGCTTTAAATCGAAGCATTTATCTCATTCGAAAACTACAAGAAGAACAAATTTTAGCTGGAGTAAATTACTTATCTCCAACTATAGATTTCAATAAACCATCTTCTGCTGCTGATGTGGAAGATCGAATAAACACTAAAAAACTCGTTCAAAATACAACGTCAGGTTTTGTTTTACATCCTGACTTTTTCAATTCGCCTTTAGCATTTCCTTTTGACTCTTTAAGATATTATTTAGCGAACAATCTACAATTTAATGGTTTATTATTTTATGAAATTGAGCCCGATGATATAGGTAAATCGAATTCAATGGAAACGGCATTACGCGCAGGAACAGATCTTTTTATTGTGTCGAAAAATCCAAGAGCGATCAAAGATCAGTTACTTCAATTATTCAAATCTAAGAAAGTAGATATGGATTTATTGGATAAAAAAGTCCTTCGTATTTTACGTGCAAAAGCATGGGCCAAATTGCCCAAACAAGAAAGCCCATCATCAGATAGTTTATTTTTCGATGAAATAAATAAATGGACTTTAGCACCGCAACGCATAAAACTTTTTTACGACTTACATGAATCTGCCGCTACGCTTTTAGGTAATAAAAAATTGAACTTACCTATTGCAAATCGACATTTAAAATCTACTTACTTATTGAGTATTGGGAAACAAACACCAGGAAGTTTTTATCAAGCGATTAGAAAATATCATGATCCTAAAAGTCATCATATTCTAATTTCTGAGGAAAGTGATATTCTTAGTTTAGACAAAAACAAACTCAAAAAATTTAATCCATTAGTGATTATTCTAAATAATCATGCAATCGACACCACAAAACAGAATCAAACATTTTGGAATGATATCAAAGCCTTGTCAAAACAGACTAAAGTTGTTTTCATTAATTTGGATCAAGCACAAAATTTAAATTTTATTGATTCCTCTACCACTGTCCTCCAATTGCCCTCCGCTAGTCATACGTTTCAAAATTTAGCGGGACAAATTCTTTATGGAGGTGTAAATCCTCAAGGCAAATTACCGATAACCTTCAATGTACATCGACAAATCAATGAAGGAAAATCGTTTCCTTTAGCCAGTCGCTTTCGATTCTTCCCTCCTTCAATTACAGGAATTGATCCAATAAAAATATTGAAGATCGATAGTATAGTACATGAAGGAATTGCTGCGGGTGCCATGCCAGGATGCCAAGTATTTGTTGCCCATAAAGGCAATGTCATTTGGAATAAAAATTATGGTTACCATACCTTTGACAAAACGAGCAAAGTCAAAAAAAACCATCTCTATGATATTGCATCTATTACGAAAGTCGCAGCTACTACCCTTTCGGCAATGAAACTCTACGAACAAGGTGCGTTTAAAATGAAAGATTCGCTTCGAGTCCATCTTCCTACGCCTAAAAACAGTACGCTTAAGGATATAAAAATACAATCATTCTTTACCCATGAATCGGGCTTAAAACCCAACATGCCCATTGTTCCATATTTGACGTATAGAGACTCTACGACCAATCAATATGACCGTTATTTCTGTTGGGATGACCGAGAAGATTTTGGCATTAAAATTCATGATGATTTTTTCTTTAGAGAAGAATACTTAGATTCTATAAAAACAGACTTACACTTGATGCCTGTGGATACTACCCAAGGATATAAATACAGTGATGCCAATTTCAATATCATTCAGTTATTGATTGAACAAATTGCTGATAAACCACTAAATCAGTTTGCTTTTTCTAATTTTTATAAGCCGCTTGGGCTAAAACAAATCACTTACCTTCCCTTAAAATATGTGGAAAAAGAACACATTGTGCCTACAGAAATTGATAAATACTGGCGCATGCAAAAAGTACATGGAACGGTGCACGATGAAACAGCCGCACTCTTAGGAGGTATTGCTGGAAATGCAGGTTTATTCTCCAATGCCGAAGATTTAGCCACCTTATTCCAAATGCTTTTAAATAAAGGAAATTATGGTGGACAACAATTTCTTAGTCCACATACTATACGTTATTTCACTCAAGCCATTCACGGTAATCACCGCGGTTTAGGCTTTGACAAACAAACAACCAAAGGAGCCTATGCCTGTGCAACAGATGCCTCCTTAGATGCTTTTGGGCATACTGGATTTACTGGCACCTGCGTTTGGGTCGACCCACAAACAGAATTGGTATATGTTTTCTTATCTAATCGAGTTTATCCGAGTAGAAAAAATAAGAAACTGTATCATTTAAATATCCGAGAACGCATTCATCAGGCAGTTTATGATGCATTGAAAAATAAAGAAGAAACTCAGCAAAATATAACTCCAACCTTATAATCCAAGACAATTTTGTTACCTTTAAAGTCTAACCTAAGTTTCACTTTATGCAAATTGTTTTACTCCTATTTTCCCTAATCCTTTCCTTTCCCTGTTTTGGGCAACATATCAGTGAATTTCAGTCCTTACCAGCAAAAGGAGCAGATCACAATTTTCATATTCCCCCAACACACCATTTTCAATTATTAACACAAGAAGGTCGAATGACAGAAACAGGCTTTGTAATGGCCGATAAGTTCGATTTTACTTGTTTTATTCCTGAAAATCAAAGCAGCACTAAAGGGAAATTAAGTATTAATTTTGAACGGAGTCCAGGTGGTGTAGTCATTTTTGACATGGCATATGATACCAATCGAAAGCTTTGGGAATTGAGTCAAGGAACTGCTGTAAATTTTGACCTCGTCAATGGTACCCAAAAAAATTGTGCAGGTACTTTAACCCCTTGGAACACCCTAGTAACTTGCGAAGAAATTCAAGGAGGTGATGGAAATGGCGATGGCTATAACGACTTCGGCTGGGCTATCGAAATTGATCCTTTTACAAAAACAGTTATCGACCAACCGAATGGACTCATAGGAGGAGATAAACTTTGGGCATTAGGAAATTTTAAACATGAAAATCTTTGTGTTCATCCAAATAGAAAAACCGCTTATCAAGGCGTCGATTCTTATGGCGGGTATTTATTTAAATTTGTAGCGGATGAAGCAGAAAAACTACACCAAGGTAAACTATATGTCTATCGAGGATCAAAAGATGGAGGAGGAAAATGGTATCGAATTGACAACGAAACACCTAGCCAACAGAACACCGTTTTGCAACAAGCCCAAGCCTTAGATGCAACCCCTTTCCAGGCTATTGAGGAAGTAGAATATAACCCAATAGATGAAAAAATTTATTTGGCGGTTACGGGAGAAAATCGGGTCTATCGATTTACAGATGATAATCCAACAGGAGGAGGAAATGTGCTTAACTTTGAAACTTATGTAGGAAATAAAAGCTATGAAATTAATACTCCAAATGGAACGGAAACAGTAAATTGGGGAACAGGTAACGATAATTTAGCTTTTGATAATTTAGGCAATCTTTGGGTTTTACAAGATGGGAATGAAAACTACATTTGGTTAGTTAAAAATGGCCATACCCAAGCAAATCCTAAAGTACAAATATTTGGTAGAACTCCCTTAGGCTCAGAACCTACGGGAATCACTTTCAGTCCTGACTTTAATTTTCTATTTATATCTATTCAACATCCTTTTGCAGGGAATGAAGCCTATAAACAAACGGATGCCACTGGAAATCTTATTCACTTTGGAAAAGATGCCGCTTTGGTTATTGCACGTAGAGCACTTTTAAATGAATCTATCCAACAAAATTTTACTGCTTTTGTAGAAGGGAAAAAAGTAAAAACTAATTGGACAAGTCCAGGATATTTGGAATCCCACCAATACCATATTGAGCGATCAAAACAAGCCGAAAATTGGGAAATAATACACAACACAGAAAACATTAATTTTACCACCTCAGGCACTCGATTTGAATGGGAAGATATAAATCCGATTTCAGGACAATCGTATTATCGAATGCGTACTATATTTCAAGATGGAGAAGAATTGATTAGTGATCATGTATTGGTTTATAATGGCAGCATCCAAGAAGATATTTTGGTTTATCCAAATCCTAGTAAAGATCAACTTACTTTTTCATTTCCTGGAAACTTGAATATTTCTTCTGTCGAAATCTTTGATGGTTTTAGTCGAAAATTTGAACTACCCATGCAACTTTCTGGTAATCGTGGCGTTCTTCAAACATCAGGTTTAGCCAACGGAAATTATTTGTTACGTATAAAATGGGAAGATAAATTTATCACCATTCATAAATTTGTAAAAGCCAAATAGCTTTGTTTTTTTATGGGAAAAAAAATTACACACCTACCAGACTCCTACATCTTAGAAAAAGATTTTCCTATTGAATCTCTTGTCAAAGTATTACAAGACTTTACGTTAGAATTTATAGGCGACATGGGCTATTCAATTGATATTACTACAAGTGATGGAGAATATCATTACGATGTAGCCTTTAAGAATTTAGTTGAACTTTTTCATCAAAATAAAGAAGTGATCAATAGTTTGACTATTTCCGAATTAAACAAAGAAGGCATAAAACGATCTTTGGTCTTATACCTTAATAATGAACCAGGCAAACATGATTTAAGCTTTACGGTATCTTCCGATTCTGAAGAAGAAAATCACATTATGGAAGGTTTTCTTAACGAACAAATTAGTTTGCGAAACAAAGAAACAGAAGCCAATACTGCGGAGCAACTAAACGAATCTCTTCTTTTTAATGAAAAAATAACCGCCAATCAATTTATTGATTTTTTAAAAGCCCTATCTCAAAAATGTTTACCAGAAGTTCCTTTTGAAATAGATATCGTAACCAAAGAAGAAAAGATCATTGAAATTGATGAATCAAGGTTGGTTATCTTGAAAAATATCATTCGAAAAAAAGACCATCATTTTATTGCTGTACACAAAAACTCTCCGAATGGAAGTTATCTAGACATTAGTTTTTTCTTTGAATCACAAACTAGTGGTTACTGTTATTTTACTTTAGCTTCCGCTAATAAAAAAGAAAATATTGGTATCCTTCAGTTTATTAAAAAAGAATTGGAGCTTCAGGAACAACAGCAATTATATCATAAAAAACAGCTGATTGTTCGCCCACAAAATCAAGGGATTTTTGCAGTAGATGGTCATCTTTTAGCTGATCAAATCATTGATGGTATTGAAGCCGTGTCCAATCAATTTTTAAGTAGAGAACCTGCTCGATTCTATTTTTTAACACCCGAAAAAAACACTTATTGCTTCGCTCAAAATCAATGCGATAATCTACGTGGCCATTTAAGGAAAAGCAAAGAAGGTTTACTCTACTTTACCAAAACCAGTCCTAGTGGACATGTCATTAACTTTAGTTTTCAATTTCGAAGTACCGTTCGGATTATTGGCTATTATTACATTGTGCTCCGTAGTCCTAAAGAGAATGATGCGGTTAGAGATTTTCTAATTCAAAACCTGAGTAATCGCGCCCAATTACAAACGGGGAAATTAACGACGGTTGTTCGTCCGCAGCTGCAAGATTCTTTTTCTTTTGATCGAAATATGACGGCCAAAACCTTAATTCTTTTCCTTCAAAAGTTAAGCAATCAATTTTTAAAGGAAGAGATCATTTCTGTGCGATTAACCACTACGAAAGGAGAGAAACATTATTTTTATGATCAAGAAATTTTAGACCTTAAAGATTACTTTGCGAAAGATCAACATGATGTTATTTTCATGAGTTTGAAAGAAGAAAAAGGACGTAGCATTACCTTACATCTTCAATTTAAAAGTACAGTTGCAGGAACCAATGGTTATTTTTCTATTCTAATGAATGATGAGGAAGAAAACATTGAAGTGTTAGATTTTCTTACGAAAAATTTAAAAACCGCAAAAGGCATAAGTCATCGGAAATCGCAAACTACAACCAAAGAGATTCTTCCCATAATGAATGAGGATGGTATGGTTGAAGCTACCTTTTCTTTTGACTCTGAAATGGATAAACATGATCTAATGATGTTTCTTCAACATCTCTCTCGAAGATTTATTCCTGAACGAAAAATGTCGATTCGAGCAATGACTAAAGATCAAGAGGAATATTTTTTCTTAGACAATGAAACAGACCGTTTAAAACATCTAATGAGCATTCGTGATCTTGATTTTATATACATTCAAAAAAATGATACGGTCGCTAAAAAATTAAATTTATATCTTCAGTTTGATGACTTAAGTAATCAATCTGGATATTTTTCTTTATATACCGAACAAACGAAAGAAGCACGGCAAATACGAGACTATATTCTACAAAACCTAGAACGGAGAAGTCATCTCCCCAAACTCCATGAAGAAAATACACTTAAAGGTACTTTTCTTTTCAAAAACGAATTGTCCTCCGATCGAATTACGGTCTTCTTAAATGGCTTGGCAAGAAAATTTTTAAAAGGAGAAAAATTTATAAAACAACGTCGATTCAATTTCAATATACGAAACATTGACGGTACCACTTATGCCAATATCGGATTAGATGACTTTAGAAAAATTTATGCGGTAGATCAAGAATTGATTCATATCTTATCCATTTCCTCAATTACACAAACAGGAAAATATATTGAAATGGCTTTGATCTTTGGTTCAGATCAAGATAAAGACAATGGAAATTTCACCATTTCTTGTGGTAGCCAAACCATGAATGAATTGGTACAAAAGTATATTACTGATTTCTTTCAAAAAGGAAGGGCAAAAGAAAGTGGAGATAAAGAAAAAATCAAAAAAGCAATCGAAGAAATCACCACTACGAATGACCATAAAAAAATCGATTCACAGCCATTAAGCGTACTTTTCTCCTCCATAAAAGAGGATAAAGTCACTGAAAATATCGTGCGTGATTTAACCCTAAAACTCAAAGGAAGTTTTTCTTTAAGCCAAGATTTAGAAACTTATGCTGGCATTGCTAAAATGGAAGAACTCTTCAAAAACAATCATTTATTTATTGTAGACATTAGCGAAGTAAGTCCTTCTCTTTTTTATTCCATTGGACTTGCCCACGGTCAAGGGAAACATCTTATTTTATTGAGTGATAATCCAGACAGTTTACCTTTATCATTTAAACAATATCCACATATTATTTATTCCAATTCAGAAAAAGGTTTGGGGCGTTTGAATACAGAATTGCAGGTCTTATTACAAGAATTGAATTAAAAAACTAGAGTATTTGCTGAACTAGAAAGATTCAATAGTTTTAATAATAAAATAACCATCTTCCCCTTGTTTTTGATAAAAAGGCATTAAGATCAATCCTTCGTCGGGAGCATAGATTTCCCCATCTTTGTCTTTGGCTAAGATTTCTCCTTTTTTGATGACTTGAAAATTTTCATAGCCCGGTTTCATCTTAAATTTATCATCAGATTTGAGTGCGTGTTTTTCGATCAATTGAGCTACTTTAGGCAAGTGTGCCGAATGTTTAATCAATTGCTCATCATGTTTATTTTCTACAATATCTGGTTCTACACAACCAATGGTACGCATACAATTGATAATTGCAGCTATCGCATTATTTGCAGAGGTAGGGTCTTCATGTTGTCCGGCTTCAAAACAAACAGCAACCGTTTCAATACCCATATTTTCTTTGGTAAAATAGTGCAACGTGGTCCCTTTAATTCCATTCAACATGCCTTTAATCACGGGCGCATGTAATTCAATTGCAATTCGTTGGCTTTCCTCATCATCTGTAGCAATGGTAAAAATTCCACCCGTAGCAGAAGTGGTATGTAAATCCATAAATACTAATCGAGTGGGTTCGTAAGATTCAATATAAGATCGAACCAATGTCAATAATGCTTTAAGTTCTTGATCTTCCGCATCTAAAGCATTCGCTTCAGAAGAAAAAATACGATTTACATTCTCTTTGGTCCATTGCCGATTTAAATCCTTTACAATAAACCGTTGCCCTGTTTGTAATGCTTTTAAATTCCCTCGAATGCCTACAAATTTTCCAGTAAACTCAAAATTTGGATTTTTACTTGGCTCATTTTCAAGCATATCAAAAACCGTTTGCAAAGCTTTAACTCCGGCTAATTCATTTCCATGTACACCGCCAAAGCAGATCAATAATGGGCCTTTTTTAGTGCCAGTGTATTCACCAATAATGCGTAATTCTTCCATAACTTCACGAGCGGGTTTAAAGTAATTTGTGGTATTTTAGGTTAGCTAATCACAAAATTAGCGTGTCGAAATTAACATTTTTTATTGATATTTTCGATTACAAAAACAGATTTAAATTTTTATACTACTCATTTAGAGGAAGCCTTCGTAATAATCGTTTATTTATTCCATTTCCAAGTTTTTCATGGATATAATACACCCAACCATCTCTCACTTTTATTTCTAGTGGATAAGCTTCTGGAATAGTAATTACTTTTGTTGTTTCTCCTGTAGACAAATTAACCCTTTCTATGTCTAGTTCCCCATGTTTGCCCGTAAACCCTTCATAAATTTCATCATTAACTTCATCTTGAAAAAATTGACCTTTCCAATCTTTGCGTTGGTGATAATCTATTAATGTAAAATCTTGTGGATCACCTTCAAGGGTATAGATTAAAATTTGATTGCTTAAATAATTAAAAACCAATAATCGATCTTGAAGTGCAACGATGGGCAAATCTAATTTTTTATACAATATTTTCTTCCTAAACATTTGATCAAAAGCAGCGGAAGCTTCAGAAGCATGAACCGCCGCATTTATTTGGGCCGACATGCGTTGATCATCCAATTCCCTAACCTTCTCCGTTTCATTACTAATGTCTGCAATGATTTTCTTTTCTTCATTCTCCCGATGAATGCCATAATATACCAAGTGTAAATCTTGAGGATACAAACTATAAATAAAATGCAAAGGAGTCGCAATTAAACAAGGCATTAAAGTCTCCGTAAATTGCTCGGCAGGCATGGAGTCTGATAAGATTAATTTATTCTCTTTTATGGAAATAGAAAAAGCTGTTTTATCTGTTTTTAGATAAATATTCCCAAGGCAAATCTTTTCTAAAGAACGCCCATTACGCACTGGCAAGGCATGAATTTCTTCCTTGTCTGGCCCAAGCAAAATCAACTGCGATTTTCGTTGATTGGTTGGATAAGTCAACATGATTAAATAATCATTGACAAAATCATAATCGGTTACATGATATAACTTTTCTTTTAGCAATGTATCAGGAGTAAAGGTTGCCGTAACTGATATTTCGGGCAAGGTCGAAACTAAAGGATCAAGCAGAGAAAAAACCGTCGGTGATTCTACCAATATCGTTTTATCTTTATAAGCCACATGACTTAATTGCAAACGACAAGGCAGATTTTTTACAGTCAATTCAAAACGTCCTTCGAAATCAGTTTGAGTGCCTGAAGTGGTGCCTAATAATTGTATTTGTACAAAGGAAATAGGGTCGCCCGTTTCCGAACTAATCAATTGACCATTCACCTTTAGCTCTTGGCCATAAAGTAAAATACTGGTCCATCCGAAAAATAAAACGACTAAGATCAGATGCTTCAATCCTTACCTCCTTTTCAATAGAAAATTATTTATTTTGTGCTAAATGCTGCATCAATCGTCCAGTAATATTGATAAAA
The DNA here is from genome assembly GCA_020629935.1 of Saprospiraceae bacterium. Classification (GTDB taxonomy): domain Bacteria; phylum Bacteroidota; class Bacteroidia; order Chitinophagales; family Saprospiraceae; genus JAHDCJ01. The sequence continues at coordinate 13,630 of JAHDCJ010000068.1, forward strand.
TCCATTTCCGTAATCATTCCTGCTAATTCTCCATCTTTCACCACAGGTAAACATCCTATTTGATGTTCGTTCATCAATTTTAAGGCTTCTGTAATTGTAGTTGATGGATCTACTGTAATTGGCTTTTCTACCATAATATCTTTGACATGTGCACTCGGACTATTCATAAGATATTCATGTCCTCGTTGATTGACGTATTTAAGTAAAGAATGCATCGTAATGAGTCCAACTAAATGTCCTTCCCCATCTTCTACAGGCATATATCTCGTCTTTTGCCAATCCATCATATCTGCGGCCAATTCAATAATATCATCTTTTTGAACCGTGCTTACATCGGTTTGCATAAATTCATCGACCACCAATTGAAACGGCGCATAATTTTGGAAGTCATTTAATTGAGGTAACTCCCATGTGTGTACGGGTTTTTCTTTTTCTTGATTTTCGATAATTGCAGCGGTTAATGCAGTCAATGCTTCATCTCTATTCGTTTGTTCCTTAAGTCGAGTAAATGATCGAATTTGCCACCGCGCACCATTCATATGATGCTTTGCACGCCCTTCAATAACGTCCATATACCGATCAATATCAGCTTTCGCCACTTTCCGTTTTTTCAATCCTTTTCGAGCTAAAGGAATCAATTCTTCCAATACTAAATCGACAACACTCAACTTTTTATCATTCAGCCAAGTAAACTTGGAGTCGATACCTGTACGAGATGCTTTTAAGAAATTATCTCTGGCATCATCAAAGCTCATAAATTGCGTAATGTCTTTATACTCGTCAGCCATTCCTTCCATCAAGCCAAGCCAAAATGCAGCATTAGAAACTTCATCAATGACGGTTGGGCCAGAAGGCAATACTCGGTTTTCTATGCGTAAATGAGGAATACCGCCTCCTATACCATAGCAAGGACGGTTCCATCTATACACCGTACCATTATGCACTTGTAAAGCTTTTAGCGATGGTGGTTTGTTATTTTTTATTCGTTCAAAAGCATCTTCTTCTACATCTGAAGATAAGAGCACACGGAAACGCACAATGTCTTCTTTATAGATTTCTAAAATCGATTTTTTCAACCATGAATTTCCAAAGGTGACCCTTGGGCTTCGTTCTCGTAAATGTTCGTGCATTTGTCGAGTATCTAAAGCCTGTTGGAATAAAGCGATCCGCGTTTCGTGCCATAATCTTCGACCGAATAAAAGCGGCGAGTTGGCAGAAATAGCGATAATCGGTCCAGCCAAAGCTTGGGCAATATTATACATTTTCACAAAATCCTTAGGCTCTACTTGCAAGTGCACTTGAAAGCTCGTATTACAAGCTTCAATTAAAGGAGAATCGTGGTTGACTAATAATTCATCGACTCCACTTAAACGCAGCTCATGAGATCGTCCATTCAATTGAGAATTAATGGCATCCATTAAGGCTTTATAGCGTTTTTTAGGCGTAAGGTTATGCATGCCTAAATCAAATTTTCGTAGCGTCGGCATAATACCTGTAAGCAGCACTTTGGTATCTAATTCGCCTGCTATCTTTCGAATGATTCCGAGCTCCATATTAAGCTCTTTTTCCATATCGCTAAGACAAGTTCCTTTAAATTCTCTAGGTGTTAAAGTAGTCTCTAAATTAAATCGGGCTAATTCGGTTTCCAACCAAGGATAATCGGTCATTTTATCTAGGATCTCCATCGCATTAGAGGCAGGTTTCCAATGCTTATTGACCAAGCACATTTCTTGTTCTGCGCCAATTCGAGTGATTCCTTTTTCAAACCAATCATTTTCGATCATATGCTCCAAAGCTTGTACATCATGTAACAAGTGACGCATAAATTCCTGACGTTGTTTTTCGTCTGCTATTCCAGTAACTTTCTGTTCTCCCATTGCTTGTGTTTTTGGTGGGTTTCAATGCAAAATAGCTCCATAAGTTATCATGAAGTTTGGTTTATTATTCTAAAATAGAAAAATATTAAATACTTGACACTGATTTAGAGAAAAAAATAATTCTAGGCTTATACCACGAAAACGCTATACAGCTATTTTTTTCGTATAAAAAAAAGATAAACCATGATCGATACAAGAACAAAAAAGGCCACATATAAAGCAGTAATCAAGGATTGATTTTCTACACCGACTACTCTACTTTGTTTGTATAATATCCCAAAATACGCCCATAAAATAACCAAAGCATAAGCCCAGTCTTTTCGCCGAAACAACATCAATAAAGCGAGTACCGTACCCACACTAATCATGGTTACTGCCCAATTGATTTCACCAATTGCACCTCCTTCATATCCTCTATAAACAAGGAAAGCGGTTACGTTAGCAATGGTCGCTACAGATATCCATCCTAGGTAAACACTAAAAGGTAAATGCACCAAATAACGAACTTGTCGACTAACAGGTCTTCTTCCAATATCCAAACGTAAATAAATGGAAAGTAAAGCGGCTAGTAATGCCAACATATTGACTAAAGCAATACCTACTTGTAAATAATGCCAAGATAAAATCCATGAAATATTTGCAAAACATGAAATGGCAAAAAGCCAGTGAATTTGTTCGTGAATCTCATGATTCTCTTTATCGGGTTGATACCAAGCCCGCAATTGGAAAAAAGTAAATATTCCTAGCAATAAGTAAATGACTCCCCAAATTGAAAAGGTGAATCCAGAGGGTACAAAGAAGTTGGGATATAGGTCTGAAATTTCTCCCGTATTTTTACCATTGATTGGGATGGTATTAGCCAATGTATTTACAACTAAAGTGGCAATAAACAGGATTAGATTAACTAAGGGTAAAACGATTTTTTTTTCCAATGTATTCATGGCTTAAAATTAGTAAATTTTCGTCTTTAAGACATATTTATATTTATCAAAAAGATGATTCCCGATCATATTTGTCATTAAGGTATGATCTGGGAATAATTTATCACAAGATACATGTTCTAATGCCAATAAATCATCATCTCCAATTAAAGTATCTAAATTTATTCGAGCATTTTTATCTTTCAAAAACGCCCCTTTTAAAATTTCTCTTTCCAAAAGTTGAGACACCTTATCCGCAGAATTTGTATCATCTAGTTCCACTAAAGCAAAAATAAGTAAGGCATTATAGGGAATTTTTGGGGTAAAATGCCACGTATCCCCAATTTCCTTTTTCTTATTTTTTTCGTCGAAAATAAAATCATCGTACTTAAGTGATCGCAATAATCGCAGGTGGGTTTCATTATTCTCCACCAAATAAATACAAAGCATGATCTCATCATTTTTTGTAGAAATAGGCGTAAGGTTTTCGCTTAACTCTAAAGCTTCTAATTCTAAAAACTCCAGTTTAGTGATTCGCCTTTCGGGTATTAGCGGATTGACTTGTTTGCGATTACATGCGGAAACAAGGATAAAAAACAGTAGGCTAACGAGGAAGTATTTTTTCATTTCTTCTACATTGACTGAAAATATATTTTATAATAAAATGGATAATAATAAACTAAAAAAGACTAAGGCTGCATAACCATACAACGAAAAATAATAAGCAAAATCTTTGGGTTCTCTCTTGGTATACATTTGATAAGTAAACCCCATCCCAAGTACCATGCCTCCTCCATACAACACCAATAAAACACCTAATACTATAGCAAAATTCTTTGGGTCATTGAAGATCGAATAATTAAACAATAAATAAAGTGTAACGATTAAGACGATAGCGACTACATAGAACAAACGCATTGCCCACCATCTATATTTTGTATTCGAAAAACTTTGATCAAATTGATCGTCAAGAATTTGGTTCATCTTTTGTGGTTATTATAAGAGTTATTCTATTAAATTACTTAAGTTGCTTAAAATTATACATTCCATTTAACAGAATGATTTATTTTTCGTTCTTAATATAAAAAATAATATGTGGCGATCGTTCTTTTGTAGTCTTTTTATACTTTCTCTCCTTTCTATAACCTCTTGTAAAAAAGATAAATTTGAAGGGAGTTTCGAAGTCAATTTCTTCCAAGATATAGAAATCCCGGCGGGTTTAGCTAATATAGGCGCGCACTATATTGTGGTGGAGGAAGTCCGACCCCAAATGGCGGATTTAATCAGTGGCCTAGGTTATAACATCAATGATGTGGTCGATATTGATCCTAAATTTATTCGATTAGATGCCATTAGTCCAGTAAATATAAGTTATAATTTTATCTTTAAAATTAGCCTATTAATTGAAACCGAAGATTTACCTCGTATTGAATTGGGTTATTTTGATTTTCTCCCAAATAATACAACCAATTTTATTGATCTCATCCCTTCAATCACCGAAGGAGATACCGATGTGACCGAGCATTTAAAAAGCAATCAAGTTAAACTTTATTTGCGTTTAGAATTAAATACGCCGCCACCCTCTTTTGTTACTACTCGAATGAATCTTACCTTTGCAGCTTATACTGAATAAGCGATCTTATGGAATTGAACTTTAAAACATTTGGACAAGGGCCTCCGCTCGTTATTTTGCATGGTCTTTTTGGCACCTTAGATAATTGGCAAACCTTAGCTAAGAAATTGGCTAAAGATTATACCGTATTCATTATAGATCAGCGAAATCATGGGAAGTCACCACATCTCGATGCTATTGATTATCCTTTAATGGCCGAAGATTTATTCCAGTTTCTAGAAGCAAATTGGATTTATGAAGTCAATTTAATTGGTCATTCTATGGGCGGAAAAACGGTTATGCAATTTGCCGTGGATCATCAAGATATGATCAATAAATTGGTGGTGGTAGATATTGGGCCTCAAGCCTATCAAGGCGGTCATCAAACCATTTTCGATGCCTTGTTTGCACTAGACCTAAAAAAGATTGAATCGAGAAAAGAAGCCGATTTGATTTTACAAGAGCGTATCCCTGATTTTGGTGTTCGACAATTTCTTTTAAAAAATTTAAGTCGTACCCCAGAAGGCGACTATCGTTGGAAAATGAATCTTCCCGTTATTTATGAGCACTATCAAAAAATATTAACAAACATTCCTTTTGAAGAACCTATTGAAACAGAAACGCTATTCATAAAAGGTGAAAAATCAGACTATTTAAGTCAAGCGACTTGGCCCAATATACAACGC
>JAHDCJ010000068.1:18824-29733 GCA_020629935.1 Saprospiraceae bacterium
TAAATTATATTCCAATGAATGGTCAATTTATGAATGTATTTGATCTATAGGATTTCAAGCAATGCGACAACCATTATACCTCTTAAGATCAATTTAACATTTTTTTATTTCATGCCCCTGTAACGAAATAATAGGCTTATCCGTTCTACCATAAACAGAACACCATGCAAGCAAATTTACTTTCTAAAACATTCTTATTTTTCCTTTCCATCTTATTATGGACTTCAAGCTTAGATGCCCAAAAGATGCTCCAACTCGATCGGTTTGGAAAGAAAAAAGCTTCCTATATCAAAGTAGGCCAAGAGATTGAATTTCGGCTTAAAGGTGATGATTATTTCTATGTATTACCCGTACGAGATCTCGATGCCGAAAAGAACTTAATCATCTTTGATACTGGAGAAATCAATATTGATGACATCGAAGAAATCAAGCTCAAAAAGAATGCACCAATGATGCGTGCCTTAAGAGCCAAACTGATTACATTCGGGCTCTCTTGGGCGCTGTATACGGGTATCGGAGCTGCTGCAGGAGGGCCTGCTTTTACTTTAGCCACCATATTTGTAAGTGGCACAGCCTTTATCGCAGGCGGAATATTTAGCTTCTTTTTATTTAAACGAAAAATGAAATTGGGTAAAAAGCGAAATCTTAGAATTATTGATTTATCGCCACCTGGTGCTTGATGTTTTTGCATCAGTAAGTAATAATTCTTCTAATACAAATTCCGGTTAGGAAATGGCCAAATCCCAACCTCTATAAACATGTACATCTAGCCGCAAAGCAAACATTCTAAAATAAGTGATCAATCGCTCAGCTAATGACGTCTTATGTGTTTGACTTTCGAAAAATGCTTTTATCCTTGGAAGTATGTTTTATAAATTTAACGGCAAGCATACACTTTTAACCAATATCTTTCAAATACCGAACGGCAAGCGCATAGCCTTGAAGTCCTAAACCCGAAATAATCCCTTTTGCTTTTCCTCCAGTAAACGTATGCTTTCGATAATCTTCCCTTCCATGAATATTTGAAATGTGTACTTCAATGACGGGAGCGGGTATTGCCGCAATAGCATCTGCCAAAGCAATCGACGTATGACTATAACCTCCTGGATTAATTATGATCCCATCTAAAGAAAAACCTGAAGTTTGGATTTGATCGATCAATGCACCTTCCGAATTGCTTTGCATATAATCAATGTTAATTTCTGGAAATTGCGCCCGAAGGTTTTGTAGATAATCTTCAAAGGATTGATTTCCATAAATGTCGACTTCTCTTTTACCTAAAAGATTAAGATTGGGACCGTTAATTATTATTATTTTCATCTAGATACACATTGTTTAATGCATAAGATTAAGCATTTTTTAGGAAAGATGCTATCTTACTAGCCGAAAATAATAATTCGTATGTCCTGGAAAAGTTATTTAAAAGGTTATGAAGACTACTTGAAGTTGGAACGAAGTCTATCGGAGCATTCGATTGATGGCTATTTACGTGATGTGCGCAAATTGAAAGATTATATTCAACTACAAGAAAAACTCATTTTACTGCAAGAGATTTCTATTAAAGATTTAGAAGGCTTTATTTTATATTTGAACGAATTGGGATTAGAGGCTAGTTCTCAGGCTCGAATTATTTCGGGTTTAAAAAGTTTTTTTCGTTTCCTCGTTCTAGAAGATGCAATCGCAGAATCACCTAGCGATTTATTAGAAGGCCCAAAACTAAGTAGAAATTTACCCTCGGTATTGACATACGATCAAATCAACCAAATGTTGAAGATGGCGACTTTAGAAAAAAATGAAAATCTTCGCCTACGCAATTTGGCCATCATCGAAACTTTATATGCCTGTGGTCTTCGAGTAACCGAATTGACTGAACTCAAATTATCTAATCTTTTTCTCGATGTAAAAATTATTAAAATTACAGGAAAAGGGGATAAAGAACGCTTAATCCCTATTGGTGAAAAAGCCATAGAACGCATCATGCGCTACCTCACTGATGTACATGGGAGAAACACCGTAAGCCCCAAAGCAGGCCATGAAGATATTTTATTTTTAAACCGAAGAGGACGGCAATTAACCCGAGTAATGATTTTTACTATTGTCAAAAAACTAGCCCATCTCGCAGGTATTCAGCAGAAAGTCAGTCCGCATACTTTTCGCCATTCTTTCGCTACTCATTTGATTGAAGGAGGCGCTAGTTTGCGAGCTATCCAAGACATGCTCGGTCACGAATCCATTACCACCACTGAAATCTATACCCATCTTGACGCAGACTTTTTACGCGACACCATTTTAACTTTTCATCCCAGTAATAAGAAAGATTAAATCTGTTCCAAAGACTTCGTTTAGCAAAAGAATATTACTTACCTTTAGGAGGATTAAATTGCTTACAAATTGTTCACAAAAAAACCTTGAAAATCAAGTAAAACCATGGTCGTTTCTTGTATAAAACCCACTGGAGATATTCACTTAGGCAATTATTTTGGAGCTATCCGTAATTGGGTTGATCTTCAAGATGAATTTCCTTGCGTTTTTGGCATTGTTGATTTACATGCCATGACACAAACCTATGATCCCAAACAACTAAAAACCTTGACCAATCAAATGGTGATTGATTTATTAACTTGTGGAATTGATCCTGCAAAATCCATTTTATTTGTTCAATCTTTAGTACCAGAACATACCCATTTATCATGGATGTTGAATTGTCTTGTACCTTATGAAGTGTTAACCAAACAATGGCGATTCAAGGAAAAGATAGAAAAGAATAATATTGCGGAAAGTTCTTTAGGCCTCTTCTCCTACCCCATTTTACAAGCCGCAGATATTTTGATTTATAAAGGATCAAAAGTGCCTGTAGGCAAAGATCAAGCAGGACATATGGAATTGGTCCAATCTATTGCCCAAACTTTTAATGATCGATATGGCGATTTGTTTCCTATTCCTGAAGCACATTATTCCGACACGGCACATATTTTATCATTGAATGATCCTACTCAAAAAATGAGTAAGAGTCATGGAGAAGCGAATTATATTCGATTATTTGAAACGGATGAGCGGTTAGAAGCAAAAATCCAGGCGATGCACTTTTCGGAAGAAGAACTAAAAGAAGAAGTCATTTCGCCTCATCTTTCCAATATCTTTGAAATGGTTTCTGCCTGCGAACAATCCTTAACCTTGGTCAGTTTGATGAATGATTTTCAAGCCCAACAATTGACCGAAGCAAAAATAAAAGAGGCCTTGATTGATTCGATCAAATCTTTCATTCATCCATTTATTGAACGAAGAAAAGTCTTAAGTGAAGACATGAGTTTGATTAATGATACGATTCGAGATTTATCAGCTCAAGCGCAGAAACGCGCACAAGAAACCTTGTACGAAGTATCTGAACGAATGGGCACTAAAAGTGTAAGTAATTTTTAAAACATAACTATGGCAAATAGAAAATTATCTCCCGAAGAGATTAATAAAGCAATTGGTTATATTCATCAATTGCGCGAAAAATATGAAGGTATAGGACAAGACTTTATTCTTTACCTTGAAGGCTTAGTGCATTCCAATGGACTAAATTATTGGGACTATGTAAAGTTAGATAGTTTAATGGGTTTACAAACTCCAAGAACTAATTTCCCTGATGAAATGATCTTTGTTGTTTATCATCAAATCACAGAACTATACTTTAAACTCATCAAACAAGAAATTGACTTACTCACCGATTTGGAACGCGGTGAATATAAAGAATTAAAAAATTGGTACAAACGCATCGGGCGATGTTCGAACTACTGGAAACACCTTTGTAATTCCTTTGACATCATGGCTCACGGAATGGACATTAGTGAATTTAAACATTTCCGAATGGCTCTACTTCCAGCGAGTGGTTTCCAATCTGTACAGTTTCGACATATCGAAATCATGAGTAGTAATTTGAGTAGTTTACTCCATAAAGATAATAGAGAAGACATGGATGCCCCTTTAGAAAAACTCTATCAATATATGTATTGGAAGAGTGGAGGCATTGATATGGACACCAATAATAAAACCTTAACCTTAAGACAATTTGAGAAAAAATACGATCTAGAACTCCAAGGTTGGATTAAGGATTATCGCTATCGAAATTTGGCGTATTTATATTATCGCTTGGCGCCCGAATTAAAGAACGACGAAAAACTCGTGCATCTTTTAAGGGAATACGATCAATACATAAATATCTTTTGGCGCATGAGTCATCAAGCGGCTTCTTCAAGACATTTACCCATTGATGATCGCGGTACTGGAGGTACCAATTGGCGAAAATATTTGCCGCCAAAATTCCAACGCGTCATCTTTTTCAATACCATTTGGACAGACACAGAAAAAGAGGAATGGGGTAAAGCCGGGGTAATGAAATTCTTCAGAGATCGTATTCAAGGTACTTGGATGAAGGATGAACGTTATGACGGAACAGATCAATAAACAACAGGCTAGGCAGATTAGATTGCAAGCACAAGGTCTTTTAGGTAAGCCTTCTTTTGGGAAAAAAAAGAAGGGCTTACTTTCCTGTATTGAACAAATTGGTTATTTACAAATTGATACGATTTCTGTAGTAGAAAGAGCACATCATCATACCGCTTGGGTGCGGCTACCCGATTATCAAGCGAAGGATTTAGATCATCTGCAATTACAAGATAGAAGCATTTTTGAGTATTGGAGTCATGCCGCAGCTTATCTTCCCATGCGCGATTATCGCTTTAGTCTTTTCCGAAAAGAGCAATGGCAAAAAGGCACTTTGAAATGGCAGGCAAGAGATCCCAAAGTTAGACAATTTGTATTGGATCGAATTACCGCAGAAGGACCATTACGTTCTAAAGATTTTCAAAACAAAGGAAAAAAGGTAGGCACTTGGTGGGATTGGAAACCAAGTAAAATTGCCTTAGAACAACTCTTCCATGAAGGCCATTTAATGATTTCACATCGAGTAGGTTTTCAGAAAGTCTTTGATCTTCCTTCTCGCGTACTTCCTCCTCATGTCGATCAAAACCCACCTTCTGAGCTCGAATATATTGATTACCTTATTCATTATACTATCCAAGCATTAGGACTAGCTTCAGTAGACGAAATTGGGCATCTACGCAAAGGGATGAAATCGAAAATTAAGGAAAGGTTAAGGCTTTTGGTAGAAGAAAAAAAATTAATATCTTTAAGACTTAAATCGGATACTACGATTTATTTCAGCTTTGCTCAAACCCTAAATAATTTCAAATTAAGTTCATCTAAAAAAGTGCATTTTTTATGCCCTTTTGACAATGCGATTATACATCGAAAAAGTGTACAACAGTTTTTTGATTATACCTACAAACTGGAATGTTATGTCCCTGAGCCTAAAAGGGTATTTGGTTATTACACCATGCCTATTCTTTGGGGAGATCAAATTGCAGGACAAATTTTTGCGAAAGCAGATCGAAAAAGAAAGGTATTTATTATTCATAATGCCATTTTTTATTTGTCTAAAAAAGAGCAACATAAATTTCATTCCGTTTTTATAAAAAAACTAAATCAATGGCGCGCATTTAATCAATGTGACGAATTTGAAATCAATAAAAATATCCCTGCTAAAATTAGATCTTTTTTAGATCTAGATTAGAAAACAACGAAATGTCAAACATGAAAAAACGATTAGAACTACATAGTGATAAAGCCCATAAATTTTGGGAAATCACTTTGGAAGACCAACACCTAATTATCACCTCTGGAAAAGTAGGAACCGAAGGAAAGACATCAACGAAGGATTGTAAATCCATTGCTAAGGCTAGTCTTGAATATAAAAAGGCAATCTATAAAAAGATGACCGATGGATATATGGACATTGATCAGCCCTTAGTCAAATTATCTCCTATAAAAAGCCAATTCAATGATTCCACATTTTTGCATAATCAACAGGTACGTGCCCTAGATTTTAATCCCATTTTAAAATACATCGTTTCTACTGACCGTTATTTTATTTATCTATGGGATACAAACGGTCAGCTTCTAGATAAAATTCAAACTCAATTGTCGGCTTCTTTTTATGGAGAATTTCAAATTGAACATCATGAAAATTATTTTTACTTTATCATGCGAGATGAAGAATATTTCGAAGTCCGTCAATTGGCAATCGAAGATCAAAAAATAAAACAAACAAAGGTTTATCAAAAAACTGTAGAATATGCAGATTATTATTTTTCTTATAAAACAGAATTAGGAATCGTTTATCTTTCTGGTGTAGTATATATTCAACTAGATTGGGATTTAAATTGCATTCATACAAATAAATTAACCCTAGGAGAATCTTGTTCTTTTATTACCATTAATCGGAAAGGGACAATGATTGCGTTTAATCTTACGGATGAGAATAGTAATAAAACTCAAACTCAGGTCATTAAAACCGATGGGAGTAAATTACATGCTTTTGAAACACCGCGTTTAGATTATATTTTATTTAATGAATCCGAAGATCATTTAATTACGGTCTATACCCAAACCTATGGCACCTATGTGCAAGAATGGGATATTCGCACAGGTAAAGAGCTTAAAAAGATTGACAATTATGCGGCTAGAGGATTTGTATCACACGCTCTTTTATCTCCTCAAGATCAATTGTTATGGGTAAGAAAAGGGGTTTCAACATTTATTTGTTTTGATCTTGTAAATGATCGTCAGCATTGGCTAAACAGTGATTTTTATGGTGAAGCGAATTCATGTTTTTATGATAAAAATACGCTTTTACTCAGCCAAGGTAAACGCCTACAATTTTCTAATATTTCCGACGGAACATTCCAACTTAGTTTTAAAGGCTTGAATCATAATTGTACGACCCTTATCTTTGAAGAAGATCAACAAACTACTTGGATTGGCACTTCTGATCAATTGACCATTTTTGATTCGAATGGAAAAAAACTTCATCAAGAAACGAGAAGTAAAATTCATCAAAGTGCGGCTAGCAATCGATTTTTATTGCAAAAAGACCTTAATGGACAACTACAAGATTATTTCTGGTTCGATCCTATCCAATTTGAAAAGACACCGATATTTAGTGGCGATCATAATAGCATTGCATTTAGCAAAAAATACATAGCTACCAGTGAAGGCTATTTTTCCAAACAAAAAAAATGTATCCGTATTTGGACACCCCAAGGCAAACTCGTAAAAGCCTTAAAGATGAAAGAGATGGATAGCTTATCTTTCTATCAAGAAAACTTTGTAATTGGGGGAAAAGGCACCAGTTTGTTTATTTGGGATATTGAAAAAGATGAAGCTATTTTTACTGGAAAAAAATGTACCACTAAAGGCATACAATCTATTCATGTTCATCCTTCCGCACCTGTATTTCTTTCCCAAGGAGACAAGGAGATCATACTTTGGGACTTTGAAAATCAATCCATTATTTTACAAGAGCAATTGTTAAATCATAATGTAGCTATTTTAGCTAAACCTCATTTATCCGCTTTCTTACTCGTAGATTTTAATGGATATATTTATTCTATTTGTACAAAGAAAAAAACATTTCAACTACTTAGTAAATTACCTAAACAGATCAGCAAAGCTACATTAACTGATGCAGGTCAATTAATCTATTCGAGTACAGATATGGAAATCAGTTCGGTGGATTTGAGTGGAGTCTTAGACTTTTCAAAAGTAAATACAAAAACCACATCAAGCATTAAGTCAAGATTAGATTTAACCGTTTTAGCTTCGATAACAGATGGTTCCTCTTTATTGGATTTTTTAAAAGACAACCAATGGGAAAAGGCCCATAATGCAGAAGAATTAGAAGCCTTAAGATCGAAACTAATATCCATAGAAAACCAAGAAGGTGTTGGTCCTGTACATCATCATTTTTCGTCTATTTTGTTAAGCGCAGGTGCTCGATTAAAACACAGTTTTGGCCATGAAGAAAACTGGATCAATTTTGCCTTGAGTCCTGATGGAAAATATTTTACAGCAAGCACTTGGGTGGGAGAAGATTATGAAAATGATGGTACTTTTCAAATTTGGGAAGTAGAGACGGGACGAACCATTCAACATTTAAAGGCGCATTATGGAGGAGTAGGTTGGCCAGATTATTACCATCAAGTACAGTGGAGTCCAGCGCATAATTATATCGGTGCAGGTATGAATACGAATAGTGTGAACAAGCTTCTCCCCTTTTCTGGCACACCAATGCCTGTACATACGAATTATGTAACGGATGGAGGAAATCGGCCTCCAGCATGGTGTTGGGCAGCCGATTCAAAATCCTTCTTTGTGAGTGCTTGGAGCAATGATGAAATTCCGCTTTGTCAATGTGATACTAAAGAAAATTATGTAAATGTATCAAGTGCCAAATGGATGTCTGGTAAGATCGACCCTAAAATTAAAAGTGTATTGGGCACCGATGATTTTTACTCTTTTAAGTGGATGCGTGCTAGTCAAGATGGGAACGTAGTTTATGGTCATACTGGAAATAGATATGCTGTCGCTATTGATTTAAAGAAAGAAGATGTGCTTTATATTAATAAAATAAATTACAGTATAGCATGGAGTCCGACCGATGATTTTTATGTATTATTTTCTGGTACCTCGCTGGCTTACTACGATACAAAAAAAGGAAATCTAATGCAAGAAGTCGAATTTTCGAACAGTGGAAAATTTATACATTTTGCGCCAAATCAAAATCGTTTTGCTATTGTAGAAATTAACCAAATTCATATCTTTGATGAAACAAGTCGTTTAGGGAGCTTTACACTTCCCAATGATATTGGAGGTTCCAATAATTATTCTTCTGAACTTCGTCCAGTTACTTTTTCTCCTGATGGAAAATACATTGCGGCTTTATTGGAGAAACCAGAAATTGTCATTTTGGAAATAGGAGAAGATATTAAAGAAATTAAACGGTTCAAGACCAATAATTTAGTGCAAGGGATTTTTTGGGGGAAGCAATTAATCTTGGCAGGTCCACAATATGTAGGTTTTAATCAAATGGATGGGCGTCTTTTACATGCAACAGATAAAGCCCAACAAGTGGCTTCTTTCACCGAGCTTTATCCAGAAATTGAATCCCCACTTCAACTTAAAAATCATGACTTAAATGAACGATTTGACTTGCCTCCACACTACCCTTTTAAATATAAAAACGAAGCGCACTGGTTATTGGCTTTAGAAACAGGTTTAGTGATTTCTCCTTCTCCTCATGTACCTATTTTAGACAAGCATTTATCTTATGTTTGGAATCATCGGATGGCTTGGCCTTATCGCTGGGCAAAGGCTTCTATCTTTGATCATATGGCCAATGCTAAAGGTCATCCGCGCTCTCCTTTCAATAAAACCGAGCAAGCATTATTTAAGTTGCCTACAGGTTTAAAAAAGAAGGCAAGTTTAGCATTTAATGTTGGAGGCAGTCCATTAGATTTAGTTTCACTTTATAAAGAATCTATTAAAGAACTTTCTGGAAATTGGGGCTACCATGTGAGTAAACAGATTGGCTACATTGCGCATGTTTTGGTAAAACATAACAAATTTGAACAAGCCTTTCAAATGGTTTCGAATAGTACCGAATTTTATGTTCGGGTAGCCAATTTAGGATTTTTAGCCATTGAACTTCAACAAGCAGGAGCAAATGATTGGGCAAAGAAAGCATTGGATCAAGCCAAGGAAGAATTGGAGGTAAAAAACCCAGAGGGCCTTGCTACTTTTGCCAATGCTCCTGTTGCTGCCGCTTGCCATCATCTAGGTGATAAAGAAGGAGCTAGTAAATACTTTGAACAAGCTTTAGTTCATATTCATAAAGAATCTAATTCCTTTGAAAAATATCGACGATTGGCTTATGCGTATAGCTTAACAGGCAACCATGAAAAAGGTTTTGAAATTATCTCTTCAGGACCTTGGGACAATTTCTATTCCATGAATCGTTATGTAGGCAAATACTTGGTCTATTTACTAAACAACCATCAAATCGAATGGATGGAAAAATTGTATAAAAAATGTGTCGATGCCCTTGGAAAGCCTTTAGAAGAATTTGATCTTTTGGAAGCGGGTGTTAATTATTATTTGTCAAAAAAAGCTTATGCTCAAGTTGAAGAATGGATGCAACGGTTTCCTAGATTAAGCACCAAAAGTTATCAAGCCAAAATGCTTCAAACAATGAAACAAAATGGAGATACAGCACAAGCAGAAAAATATATTTTAGAAAAAATAGAAAGCACTAAAGAATATCTTCCTACCCAACTTCGATACTTTGCTCATCTATCTAATTTTAATCCATCAAAAGCATTAGAGTTATTAGTTCCTATTTTAGAAAAAGAAAAAATAAAAGCATCAGAAACTGGAATCGCAGATATTGGAAAAATTCTTTCTCATGCAGAAGATCCTTCGCTTCTTGATTCTTATTTTAATACCCTTTCAAAACCTCGATATCAATTTCAATTATTATGTCATTCTATTTCTAAAAAAGGAAATTGGCAAGATGGAATGTTAGAAAAAGCAACTTTGATTTATGATGAAATGAATATTTCCGAACGTCAACAAATACAAGATGGGTTGATGTTAATCCAAGCTGCTGAAATGTTAGACAAAAAAGAAGTCGCCAAATCTTACATGGAAAAAATATTGTTTATTGCTTCAAATAGTCAAGATAAGGAAGATGCTTATTCTACGATTCAAACCTATTTTGAGAAAAAAGAAGATTATGAAATGGCTTATCAAATGTTAAAAAAACAAAAGCCCGCACAGCGAAAATATATGATACCTCCTTTTGTAAATATTTTAGTCCAAAAAGGATATTGGAAAACGTCAGGTGATCTATTATCTACACTATCAGCTAAAGATTTGAATGATCGTTTGTCAGGTATCCTTACTGCATTAAAATACGGTTGATGATTTTTTTAAAAAAACAAATTCAAAATGACATAAAATTTCAAAT
>JAHDCJ010000069.1 GCA_020629935.1 Saprospiraceae bacterium
GGTAATCATCAAACGGTAAATAAATTAGGGAGAGACATCTATTATGCTTCGTTTAATGATGGCTATCCTGTAATACAAAACTTTTGTTTATTACCTATAGAACTTACTTTATTTGAGGCAAAAAGAGAAAATGATATTGTCAATTTAAATTGGGAAACAGCCACAGAAATTGACCATGATTATTTTGCAATAGAACGAGCTACTGAAGATCGAAACTTTGTAGAATTGGGTCAAGTTAAAGGCCAAGGAAATTCGAATACCTCACAGGTTTACCAGTTTGAAGATAAAACTCCGATTCAGCAACAAACGAATTATTATCGATTAAAAAGTGTAGCCATTGACGGTTCCTATGAATATTCGGAAATAAAAAGCGTTAAATTTAACCAATGGCTTGTAGATTCTTTTAAACCATTCCCGAATCCAACCAAAGGAAATTTGACTATTTCTTTAGAAGGGGTAGAAGGTAATGTCTCTATTGCGCTGGTTGATGTACTTGGTAAAAGATATTTACTTAATTATAATCAAATCAATGCTAACGCAGCGTTAGATTTGAGCTATTTTGAAAATGGTTTTTATTACTTAGAAATTTCAAGCGATACATATTCAGGTTTGAATTATAGACCGATTATTATTCAGAAATAAACATAAAAAAAAGCGGCGGTTAAAAATTAACCGCCGCTTTTTTTTATGTTATGCTTCTAAGGAAGCCACTTCTTGTTTATCAATCATTTCAATCCAACCAAATGGATCTTTAATTGACCCATTTCGTATTCCGTTCAATTCTTTTTTCAGCATAATAGAGATAGAACGGGTATCTGTTGGAGGAATTATAATATCTAAGTCTTTATATCTAATTTCAGAAACAGGAGCGACAACAGCCGCAGTTCCAGCTCCAAATACATCTTCCAAAGTTCCATTTTTTGAAGCTTCTACAACTTCATCAATCGATAATAAACGTTCTTCTACTTCATAGCCTTTGTTCTTCAATATTTGAATAAATGAATCTCTTGTAATTCCTTTTAATATGGTACCATCTTTTGTAGAGGGAGTTATTACTTTGCCATTAATAATAAAGAACAGATTCATTGTGCCACACTCTTGGATATATTTAAAATCTTCAGACATCCACATTATTTGATCGTATCCTTTAGCCTTTGCTTCTTTCATTGGTTGAAGCGTACCCGCATAATTTCCAGCTGCTTTGGCAAATCCAACACCTCCTTTAGAAGCACGAATATATTTTTCAGCAGTAATCAATTTTACAGGTTCAGTATAATATGGTCCTACAGGACAAGTAAAAATAATAAGTTTATAGGTTTCAGAAGGTTTCACTCCAATGTATTCATCAGTTGCAATCATAAAAGGCCTTAGGTATAAAGCACTTCCTTCATTTTTAGGTATCCAATCTTTATCTAAACATAAAAGAGACCGAATAGCTTCTTTAAAAACATCTTTGGGAAATGCTGGCATTCCCATTCGAATAGCGGAGATGTTTATTCTTTCTGCATGTTCATCTACTCTAAACATTAATGGATTACCTTCCGCATCAATGGAAGCTTTCATTCCTTCAAAAATGGCTTGACCATAATGAAAAACCATAGTAGCTGGGCTCATACTCATTCTAGAGTAGGGCATAATCTCAAAATTTTGCCATTCTCCATCTTTGTAATCGGCCACAAACATATGATCTGAGAATGCTTTTCCGAATGGAATATTATCGAAGTCTAAACTTTCGATATTGGATTTAGATATACGCTTGATATTTATTTTCATGGTGGTGTTATTTTTCCCAAAAATAGTTAATTTTAGGTGGATTTTCTAATTTTTATGAAAAAAAATGGACTTTGTGCCAATATGTTTTGGTCAAATCTATTTAAACAAAATTAAATTTTGATTTATGACCTTTTTAAACTTTACACTTTATCAAAATTATTCAGAACCAGAAAAAAATCTTTATGAAAGCAACCAATCAGACCTATTGATCGTCTATAAAGGTATAAAAGGGGATAAAAAAGCAGAATTTTCTTCTTTTAGTGACAATGAAAAGACCGAACATATTGAATTTTTAACCAATATATTAAAAGCAATTGGTAAAAAAATAGAAAATGTTAGTCGTTTAAATGTAACACATTCGAAGGAATGTCGTTTAAAAGATGTAGAAAATATTGCTCGCTTTAAGCAAATTGTCATATTTGGACTAGAACCTAAAGATTTGGGATTACAAATTCAGGTTCCAAAATATGAACTTTTTCAATGGGGAGATTGTACTTATTTATTCTCTGATTCTTTTGAATCTTTACTGGCTAATAAAGATAAAAAGATTAAATTGTGGAAAAATTTACAATCACTATTTTTAAATAAATAATAATCCATGAGAAAAATTGTTTTTGCTACACATAACCCTAATAAGGTTAGAGAAGTACAGCAACTTATACATGGAAAACTTGAAATAATAGGTTTGGATCAGATTGGATGTCATGAAGACATCCCTGAAACAAACCCAACAATAAATGAAAATGCATTTCAAAAAGCGCAATTTATTAAAATGCATTTTGGCATTGATTGTTTTGCTGAAGACACCGGCCTCCTTGTGGATGCTTTAAATGGAGAACCTGGTGTATATTCGGCTCGGTATGCAGGAGAAGATAAAAATCCTGAAGCCAATATGAGCCTCTTGCTTAAAAAGCTCCGAAACGAAGAAAAACGGAAAGCAAGATTCAAGACAGTTATTGCACTTATAATTGATGGAAAAGAACATCAATTTGTTGGTGAAGTATTTGGTGAAATCCTAAAGGCACCAAAAGGCACTAACGGCTTCGGTTACGATCCCGTTTTTTTGCCCGCAGGATTTTCTAAAACGTTTGGTGAAATGACCCAACGTGAAAAAAGCCGTATTTCCCACCGTAGTATAGCGGTCAACAAATTGTTATCCTTTCTTGAAGATTATTAGGGAACATTATATTAACATTTAATTATGGCGGACGTATTAGCTTTTGGCTTAACGGAAAAAGAACTAATAGAAGGCTGTATTGCAGGAAACAGGCAGTGTCAGGAGATATTTTACAAATTTTAT
This sequence comes from Saprospiraceae bacterium, assembly GCA_020629935.1. Lineage (GTDB taxonomy): Bacteria > Bacteroidota > Bacteroidia > Chitinophagales > Saprospiraceae > JAHDCJ01. The sequence continues at coordinate 3,074 of JAHDCJ010000069.1, forward strand.
TCTCCTAAAATGTTTGCAATCTGTTTACGGTATTCTAGTGATTATCACAGTAGTGAAGATATCCTTCAAGAAGGTTTTATTAAAGTGTTTAACAACATTGATAGATACCGAGGAGAAGGATCCTTTGAAGGTTGGGTAAAACGAATTTTTATAAATACTGCTATTGAGCATTATCGAAAATCAGTTAACCACAAAGGACATCAGGAAATTGAGAAAGCTTATTTCCAAAGTATCAATGAAATTGCCATTGATAATTTAGCTACACAAGATTTATTGAAATTAATACAAAAATTGTCTCCTGGATATCGTATGGTATTTAATCTATACGTTATCGAAGGATTTGCACATAGAGAAATTGCCGAAAAATTGGGCATTTCTGAAGGAACTTCTAAATCCCAACTCGCAAGAGCTAGAAGTTTATTAAAAAACATGTTAAAGAACTATAAAGTAAATGAAAAACAATCTTAACAAGATTGATGAAAAAATAGAACAAACTTTTAAAACCGCATTTGAAAACTTTGAAGTAAAACCACAATCCCATAATTGGGATGCTATTTCTGATAAGTTATTTAGTTCTGTTGTTTTAACAAATTCTGAAAATGAAGCGTTAGAACAAGGAATTGAAGAAATTAGTTTTGATAGTTTAGTCAAAGAGCATTTTGATCAATTCGAAATGACTCCTGACCCTTCTATTTTTGACAATGTACTAAATAGAACTTTAGACAAAGCTTTCCTAGCTAAACTAGCTAACTATGAGGAAAATCCCGATGAAGGAAATTGGGAAAAAATTAAACGACATATTCCTCTTAGTTTATTAATCAAAAATCAATTAAATGTCCTTACTCGTATTGCTGCTATTCTTGTAGTCTTACTTCTTTTTACATTCTTGATTAGTTATTTTAATTGGCCTTCTTCTAATAATCAATATGTAAATATTGATGAGGAAGAAGAAACTCTCCCTTCTAAAATACTAGATGATAACCAAGCTAATAATGAAAATAAAGCCAATGAATTGGCTTCTTTGAATTTGACAAATTCCAGTGTAAAAGATAATTTACATTCTGTAGATTCTGATGTTAATACCCATATCAATGCCATTGAAAAAGAATCAACTTCAAGTTCGAATTCAAAAGAAAATCATAATCATTATATAGTCAACAATAAGGTAAATTCTAAGGAATCTTATGCTCATGTGAATGTTGGTAATAGTATTAATTCTAATGAATTAAAAGAAACTAAGGAAATTCATGTTGGTACTGACCATACTTCTAATGGTGGAAATAATGATATTATTCGAACTATTGTAACGACAGAATCATTAGCTTCTTTACCCTTGGTTTCAGAATATCAAATTCCTACTTATGCCTCTGACAAACAACAAGTTGCTGATTTGGAGGCCTATGTAAAATTATTGAGAAGCAATGGCTCGTTGGCACTAGATGGTTTAGATGATATTACGAGTATTGCTGATCTTGCAAAGTCTAATCTAATTATGGATTTTGATAATTTAGAGACTAGAGAAATTATGGCTTTTAGAGGTTGGTATATGGGAATTCAAGGGCAAATTAATAATTCTTGGATTCTTAGTAAATCAATAAAAAATGAAATAGCAGATCAATCACGAAATTCTTATGTAATGGATATTGGTGGTGCATTTGGTGCCACTACAGGCTTCCATTTTGCTCCTCGTTGGGCCTTAGAAGGAGGTTGGTATAATGCGCGTCAAGGACAAAAATATAAAGAGTTATTGGCTAATGGATTATCTGAAAAGAAGGTAATTAATGCGACCTATAATTATTTCCCAGTAATGGTTAAGTACCAAGCATTACGTATGAAATCTTCTTGGAAATTGCCAGTGACTTTGAATTATTCTATGGGAATACACTATGGTCATCTTAAACAAGCCACTTTCGTTCAACAAGGAGAAGGTATAGCCTTTAATGATAAATTAGTTAAGAATGAATTTGGCCTAAATGCTGGTCTTGAATATCATTTATATTTTGATCCTAAAATTTATCTCTCTTTAGGAACTCAAGTTGCCTACGGTATTGATCCTAAGCGTTTTGGAGCTAATGATTCCAATCCTTCTAATCTGAAATTCGGTCTGAATTTTGGAGTTTATTATCGAATAGTTAAGGACTAATTTGGCATATTATTTGTTGTTATAGAAATGTTAATATAACAGACCAAACAAGCCAAACCAATGAACCCAATTTCTCAAATTGACGGGAGTCTTATTGAATCTATTTGCACAAAATTTATTCATAAAAATAATGAATTGTGCTTTAGGATTATGATTTATTGTAAAGACCATAATATCCCTGGATATATGTTGGAATATAATGATTATAAATCCTATAGGAAAAACCATAATTTGGTTATTCAATCTATGCAACAAAAAAATAAATTAAAAAATAACTTTATCCCATTAAAAATGGGAGCCTAAGAAATTTAGACCCTATGTTATAAACCGAGGAGACATATTTGTTTTCTCGGTTTTTTTTATTTCCCTGTCCAAAGTATTTCATCTACCTCCAAATCCAAGGCTATTTTTCGAGCTAATACAAAAAGAAAATCAGATAATCTATTTAGATATTTAATGATTAATGAATCAACTTCAGAATCAATGGACAAGGCCACTGCTCTACGTTCAGCTCTACGACACACACATCGGGCAATATGACAACTTGAAATATGAATATGGCCACCAGGCAAAATAAAATTTTTCAACTCAGGAAGCTCTTTTTCAAAGGCATCAATTTGAGTTTCTAACAATTCAATATCACTCAATTTTATCTTGCTCAGATTCATTTCTTTATCTGGATCAGAGGCTAGATTTGATCCTATAATAAATAATTTATTCTGTATGGTTTCTAATAAATCTTTAATAGGAGAGTGCATATTCTGATCCCTCAATAATCCTAAATGTGAATTGAGTTCGTCTACCGCTCCATAAGATTCAATGCGAATATGGTTTTTAGGTAATCGTTTACCACCAAATAATGAGGTACTTCCTTGATCACCCGTCTTTGTATAAATTTTAAATCCCATAATTATTTATTTAAATAACGATGACTTGGATCTGAAGCCAAAATAATATTTTCATTTCGTTCATCTACTTCAACTAGTCCATCTCTCAACCGAATAATTCGGTGTGCATGTTCTGCAATATCAGGTTCGTGCGTAACTAGAATTACCGTATTTCCATTTTTATGAATTTCTTCAAAAATACTCATAATTTCAATGGAAGTCTTGGTATCTAAATTACCTGTAGGTTCATCCGCTAAAATAATAGAAGGATTATTCACAAGAGCTCTAGCAATAGCTACACGTTGACGTTGCCCACCAGATAACTCATTGGGTTTATGCTCCACACGATCACCTAAACCAACCATGGTTAAGACCTCTTCAGCACGCTCTTCACGCTTCTTTTTACTATAACCAGCATAAACTAAAGGTAAAGCAACATTTTCTAAGGAAGATAATCTAGGTAATAAATTGAATGTTTGAAATACAAATCCAATTTCTTTATTCCGAATCTCGGCTAATTCGCCATCATCTAGATCACTTACATCAGTACCATTTAATACATATTGGCCAGCCGTAGGAGTATCTAAACAACCTAAAAGATTCATTAAAGTAGATTTGCCAGATCCTGAAGGCCCCATTAATGCCACATACTCGTTTTGTTGTATTTGTAAAGTTATACTCTTCAAGGCATCAATTTGTTCTGACCCCATATAATAGGTCTTTCGCAGTTCATCAACTAAAATTATATTATCCATATCTTCTTTTTTTATTTCTTCTTCACCATCTTTGGTACCATGAAAAAGTCAGCATTAGTTTGAGGACCATTTTTCAAAGCTTCTTCTTTGGAAATGATTTGTTTACTATCATCCGAACGAAATTTTTTCGTTTTTTCCGTAAGATAAACCAAGGCTTCTACATGATCTGTTTCTAAATCCTCCAATTTCATTACCATATTTAAAATATTATTTAAATCTTTAGCTAAATTATCGCTTTCTTCACCCGATAATTCAAGTCGAGCAAGGTTTTCTAGGTCTGAAATTAATTTTTTGTCTATTTTCATAATAAAAAATTAGATGATCGTTACAATTTTTTCGGCTAAATCGTAATTTCGCAGAAGACAAAAGTACAGAAAATAAAACTCATGAGTGACGAAACCACACCAAAAGTAAAACACATTGCCATTGCAGGCAATATTGGAGCCGGAAAAACAACCCTTACCACCAAGCTTGCTAGGCAATTTGGATGGGAAGTTCATTATGAAGATACAGATGATAATCCGTATCTAAGCGATTTTTATCAAGATATGAAACGTTGGGCATTTAATTTGCAAATTTATTTTTTAAATAGTAGATACCAACAGGTCTTAAAAATTCAAGGTGGGGATAAAACCATCATTCAAGATCGTACAATTTATGAAGACGCATTTATCTTTGCGCCCAATTTGCATGATATGGGATTAATGTCAACTAGGGATTTTAATAATTATTTTGATTTATTCAAAACAATGAGCTCACAGGTAAATCCTCCAGACCTCTTAATTTATCTCAGAGCTTCTATCTCAACCTTAGTTTCCCACATACAACGAAGAGGACGAGATTATGAAGGAAACATGAGTTTAGATTATCTCAAGCGCTTAAATGAACGTTATGAAAATTGGATCGAAGGATACACGGAAGGGAAATTATTGATCCTTGATATCAACGATTTAGATTTTGAAGGAAATCCTGAACATTTAGGTTTTGTAGTTAACCAAGTCTCTAGAGAACTTCACGGTTTATTTTAATAATATTTTAAAATGATTTTTTATTAAAGTGTAGCACTTAAACGAGCTCTAATTCCGTTTTTTCAAGGCTTCTTTCGCTTTCTTTATTTTATAAGAAATGCGTTGATCTTCTTTTGATGTTACTTTTTTTGTTGCAGTTTTTTTAACAACCTTTTTTGTGGAAGGCAGTTTTGCATGTGTACTAATTTGACTTTGGGAAAATCCCCCCATAGAAAAGGCAATAATACCAAAAATTAAGCCATGTACTAAGAGTGTACCCATGAATGCTTTTGTTCTAAAATTTGCTTCTTTTCGCTTTTTATTTCTCATTTCAAATCATTTTAATTAATCAAATACTAGCCTAACTCTTCGAAATACTAGGTTCGTGAACTTAGATTTCATAATATCCTTTCCGCTTTTCTTAATCTATAACTATGAAGTTGGTACAAGAATTGCTCCATTTGGAAATATTCGTGTCAAATTAAATTAATATTTTAATTCAATATTGTGCAAAAGAACCATTTTGTTGAATTTTATCTAAATTTGTGACCGAATTAAATGATTCTAATTCGAAATAATAAACGGAACTAATTTATCGTTCGTTATAGAAAGAAATACACAACCTTTGATATGAAATCCCTTTACACCCTCGTACTTAGCATAATCTTCATTTGTTTTGTTCCGAATTTAATTTTTGGACAAATAATAATGACAAACGGATCAACTACCAATACTTGTACTGGTACTTTTGTAGATCCGGGTGGTTTAGCAGCAAACTATGGAAATAATGAAAATGTAGTCCATACAATTTGCCCTGATGTCCCTGGAGATTGCCTTTGGTTTGAATTTACATCCTTTAATACACAAAAAGACGTTGCTGCCTTTGGTGGAGGAACGACAGAAGATGTACTAAATGTTTATGATGGAGCAAGTACCGCAGCCACTTTAATTACTTCTTTGAGTGGAGATTATGGTGCTGTCGATTTTCCAAGTGGTTCTTCAAATGGTTGTATTACTTTTGAATTTATTTCTACCGCAAACGATAACTTTCCTGGTTGGGAAGCTTTAATCTCGTGCAGACCTTGTCCAAGACCACAACAATCCGCTGACCAAGATTGTATTGGTTCTATTCCTATTTGTGAAGAATCTTACTTCATGCCTTATTCTTATTCTAATACAGGATTTGAACCAGGTGAAGTCAACATGGCTAATTCTTGTTTGGTTTCTGAAGAGCAAAATTCAGTTTGGTTTATGCTTAATATTCATCAAGATGGTAACCTAAGGTTTATGTTACATCCTTTAGAAGATGAAGATTTTAATTGGGCTATTTACGATATTACGAATCATTATTGTTACGAAACTTTTCCTGTAACAAATGGAGCCCCTGTATTAAGCTGTAATCATTCCAATTCTTTAGCGGGTTTTCCTGCAACGTTGCAAAATGATGGTAGAACTGGGGCAAACAGTAATGGACCTTATAATGGCACAGGAAACTCTGCTGGAGATAATGATTCTCCTTTTAATGGAGATATCCCAGTTACAGATGGCCAAATTTTAGTACTTGTGGTTACAAATGAAGGTACACCAAATTCTGGCTTCTATCTTGATTTTAGTGATTCTGATGATGTGATTGTTGATAATAGACCACCTGCAGTAAGAGAGGTTACATTGCCCATTGATTGTGGAGATTTTCAATTTTGGATGTACATGACTGAAGATTTAGATTGTAATTCTGTCGATGTTTCTGATTTCCTTTTTGAAGGCCCTGGTGGACCATATACAATTACCGATGTTTGGGGATTAGCATGTGAAACGAATCCTATTCCAGAACATCATGAAAAATATTTTCGATTTACTGTATTTCCAACCATCACAAATTCGGGAACCTATACGTTTTCCATTGTAGATGAGGTAACAGATAATTGTGGAAATTCCACAAGTTCTTATGAGTATTCTTTCTTTGTAGATCAAACTCGCGCTGCTGCAGGTAATGATGTTACATTTTGTGAAGGTGATAGTCCTACCGTTACCTTAGGAGGTGGACCAACCAATCCTGATGGAGGAACCATCCTTTGGACTTCCGATCCTCCTGCTGCAACTGGCTTTCTTACTGGTGCAACTACAGATGCAAACCCTGGTTTGAATACGGCAGGAATGACCGCTGGTACTTATACTTATTATGCTAATATTGATAATTCTTCTTGTTTAGCTCAAGATACAATAGTCATTACGGTTAATGATTGTTCTTGTGTCCTTACGGTAGATGCAACTGGAACGAATCCCTTATGTAATGGAGCATCAGATGGGTCAATAACAAGTACTACCACTGGAGGAACTGCCCCTTATACTTATGATTGGGACAATGCTCCTGATGTTCAAAATCCTACAGGCTTGCTCGCTGGTTTATATATAGTTACCGTTACTAGTACAGATGCTTGTATTGGTACCACCGCCGTATTTCTTTCAGAACCTGGAGCATTATCTATTAGTGCTGTAGACCCAACTGATGTGACATGTGTAGGTGACTGTGATGGTGATATTCTTGCTACTCCAGCTGGAGGTACTTGGCCATATACCTACAATTGGGAAAATTCTTCAAATCCTGGTGTTTCAATTTCTAATTTTCAAAATCCATCAGGTTTATGCGCGGGAACTTATTGTGTAACAATAACAGATGGAAATAATTGTACAGTGGTAGACTGTGGAACCATAGGAACGAGTGGTCCTATGATTAATAGTACAAGTTCAACAGACGAAAATTGTAGCAATGGAGATGGAACGGCTACTGCTAATATCACCAACGGAATTACTCCTTTGCAATATTCTTGGGAAGACGCAGCTAATACAGGTATAATTGTTTCTTCTACAAACCCCGCATCTAATTTACCTGCCGGAACATATAACTTAACAGTTTCGAATAATGATGGAAGTTGTCCTGAAACTACTACTATAGTAGTTGGAAACTCTTGTGGTTGTACATTGACCGCATCGGCTATTGGAAATGCAGCTTTATGCGCAGGAGCTAGTGATGGAACTGCAACTGCAACCGCTAATACAGGAACTGCACCTTACACCTTTATTTGGAATGACACTAATAGTCAAACAACCGCTACTGCCACGGGTTTAGTAGCAGGAAATTATATAGTAACCATAACAGATAATAACAGCTGTACAGCTACTGCTTCCACATCAGTTTCGGAACCTTCTCCCTTAGCTACCAATGTTACCGTTGGAGGAATTTCTTGTTTTGGAGCAAATGATGGGATGGCTACTGAAAATGTTACGGGTGGTACTCCACCATATACTTATGCATGGTCAAATGGTGAAATTACAAATCCTGCAACTGGATTAGGACCTGGTGTAAACTCTTGTACCGTAACCGATAGTAATGGCTGTACAGCTACTGGAATGTTTACCATTACTGAACCTGCCCAAATTATTATAAGCACTACTTCAAATACTCCTTCGAATTGTTTAAGTTGTGATGGTCAAGCGGTTGTTGGTGTTGTTGGAGGTGTAGGACCTTATACGTATAATTGGGCGAATGGAGAAACTGTTGCTGCTCCGATAAATCTATGTGCTGGAAATAATGCGTTAACAGTTACAGATGCCGATGGTTGTACAGCGACTCATTCAATAAGTACAAGCAGCAATGCGACTTTATCTTTAGATAATATTGCTGTAGACAATAATGTATCATGCAATGGGGCATCAGACGGTCAAGCCACAGCTACGATTAGTGGAGGAACCGCTCCTTATGGATATTTATGGGAAAATAATCAAACTACCACTACCGTAACAGGCTTAAGTGGAGGTAATTACGGCTTCACTGTGGTAGATGCTAATGGTTGTGTCGATGCTGGAGTTGTTTCAATTACTGAGCCTTCTGCAATTTCCGTTTCAAGTAATAGCACCGATGAATCATGTACTGGAAATGATGGAACCGCAAGTTTAACTGTGAGTGGAGGATTAAGCCCTTATAATTTTCAGTGGGAAAATAATGCAAATTTAGGTGTTAGTATTTCAACCACAAATTCTGCAACTAATCTGTCTCCTGGTACTTATAATTACACGGTTACTGATAATGCCGGAAATTGTCCCGAAACAGGAAGTGTAATTATTTTAAATGCATGTGTTTGTACATTGACTGCATCGGCAACTGGAAGTTCAGTATTATGTGCAGGAGATATTGATGGAACTGCCACTGCCACCCCAAATGCAGGAACGGCACCATACTCGTTTATTTGGAGTGACACCAATAGTCAAACCACTTCCACTGCCACAGGTTTAATAGCTGGAAATTATACAGTAACCATAACAGATAATAACAGTTGTACCGCTACAGCATTGACAACGATTTCCGAACCTTCTCCATTAACTACCAATGTTACCGTGGCAGGAATTTCTTGTTTTGGAGCAAATGATGGAATGGCTACAGAAAATGTTACGGGTGGTACTCCACCATATACTTATGCATGGTCAAATGGTGAAATTACAAATCCTGCAACTGGATTAGGACCTGGTGTAAACTCTTGTACCGTAACCGATAGTAATGGCTGTACAGCTACTGGAATGTTTACAATTACTGAACCTAATCCAGTTGTTATAAGCACCACTTCAAATATTCCTTCAAATTGTTTGAGTTGTGATGGTCAGGCGACTGTTAGCGTTGTAGGAGGCGTCGCACCTTATACTTATAATTGGTCAAATGGAGCAACTACTGCGAATCCAACTAATCTTTGTGCAGGCAATAATACAGTGACGGTTACTGATTCGGATGGTTGTACAGCTAGTCACTCAATAAGTACGGGCAGCAATGCGACTTTATCTTTAGATAATATTACTGTAGACAATAATGTATCATGTAATGGAGCCTCAGACGGTCAGGCTACGGCCTCAATCAGTGGAGGTACTGCTCCTTATGGATATTTATGGGAAAATGGTCAAACTACAATTACGGTCACTGGTTTAAGTGGAGGTAATTACGGTTTAACAGTCGTTGATGTTAATGGTTGTATTGACGCTGGAATAGTTTCCATTACAGAGCAAACAGCAATTTCTGTTTTAAGTAATAGTACGGATGAATCATGTTCCGATAGTGATGGCACTGCAAGTTTAACCGTAAGCGGGGGATTAAGTCCTTATAACTATCAATGGGAAAATAGTGCAAACTCAGGCGTTAGCATTTCTACCACAAATCCAGCCACGAATCTATCTGCTGGAACATATAATTATACAGTAACAGATAACAACGGAAATTGTCCCGAAACAGGAAGTGTAATTGTTGGAAACACCTGTGTTTGTACATTGACCGCTTCTGCCACTGGAAGTTCAGTTTTATGTGCAGGAGATAGTGATGGAACGACCACTGCAATTCCTAATACGGGAACCGCACCTTACACGTATATCTGGAATGATACGAACAATCAAACTACAGCCATCGCCACAGGTTTAGTAGCTGGAAATTATACCGTAACCATAACAGATATTAATAGTTGTATGGCTACGGCTTCAACGACGGTTACCGAGCCTTCTCTTTTAACTACGAATATTACAGTGACTGGCGTTTCTTGTTTTGGAGCAAGTGATGGGACAGCAACAGAAAACGTCTCTGGAGGCACTCCGCCTTATACTTTTATTTGGTCAGATGGACAAACTAGTAATCCAGCAACAGGACTTCCTTCAGGTGCAAATTCATGTACAGTTACCGATGCGAATGGTTGTATTACTACTGGAGTTTTTACCATAACTGAACCTCTACAATTAATTATTAGCACGAACTCCAATACACCTTCCAATTGTTTAAGTTGTGATGGGATAGCTGATGTTGGAGTTTCAGGAGGTACAGCTCCTTATAGTTACAACTGGGATAATGGAGCTAATATCTCTAATCCAACCAATCTTTGTGCAGGTAATAATGTATTGACGGTTACCGATGCGAATGGTTGTATTGCCACTCATATGGTAAGCATTAGTAGTAACTCTACCTTGTCTATTGATAATATTAATGTAGACAATAATGTATCTTGTAATGGAACTTCTGATGGTCAAGCCACTGCCTCTATTATTGGCGGAACTGCACCTTTTGGTTATTTATGGGAAAATGGACAAACAACGGCAACTGCTACTGGATTAAGTGGTGGTAATTATGGAATTACCGTCGTAGATGTGAATGGATGTATAGATGCTGGAGTAGTTACCATTTCCGAACAAGCAGCATTATCTATTTCAAGTAATGCAACAGATGAAACGTGCGCCACCAATGATGGGACAGCTAGTGTAACTGTTAGCGGAGGAACAGGAACTTACAATTATTTATGGGATGATGCTTTAATGCAAACTACAGGAAGTATTAATGGTTTAAATACTGGAACTTATAATGTTACAGTAACAGATACTGATGGTTGTTCCATAACAAGTGCTGTGGTTGTAGGAGATGCTTGTATCTGTGGAATAACATTAACTACTTCAAATAATGATATATCCTGTTTTGGAGCAAATGATGGAACAGCTACGGCTAATATCGTTGGTGGAACAAATCCAATTTCGATTTTATGGAGTGATCCATTAGGACAATCCACTGCTACCGCTACAAATTTGAGTGCAGGAATTTACACCATAACAGTTACTGATGCCATTGGTTGTGTAGAAACGGCTTCAGTTACAATAAATGAGCCTAGCACTTTAGGTCTATCTGTATTAGGAACAGATGTTTCTTGTTTTGGCCAAGCCGATGGCTCTGCAACAGCAACGATCTCTGGTGGAACCTTACCATATTCTATAGAATGGGATAATAGTGAAGTAAATAATCCAGCGATATTCTTAACCTCAGGAATTCATACGGTGACAGTAACGGATGGTAATAACTGTCAAATTACTTCAAGTGTAAATATAGGATCGCCTGCATTATTATTGCCCACTGGTTTATCTACACTTCCTGCAAGTTGTTTTGGTGGTTCTGATGGGCAAGCTACAGCAAATGCGACTGGAGGAACCGCGCCTTACACATTTGTTTGGAGTAATGGAGTATCAGGTAGTACGATTACAGGTTTGATGGCAGGTGTTTATGATGTTGATATTATTGATGCAAATGGTTGTACTTTGAGTCCGGCTGCTTCATTAACAGTTGGTCAACCACTTAGTCCTATTTCCTCAACAATGTCAAGTAATTCTCCTTCTTGTTTTGGAGGGAATGATGGAAGTGCTACGGTAGTTACCTCAGGGGGAACGCCATCATATACTTATCTATGGACAAATGGATCTACCGATGCATCTGCATTTAATTTAACCGCTGGAAATTATGCTGTTACGATTACCGATTCTAATGGCTGTGTAGATGTCAATAATATAAGTTTAACAGCACCAAGTTCTGCCATTAATGTAAATACAACGGGTATAGACATTACCTGTTTTGGTGCAAGTGATGGATCTGTATCTTTAACCGTTTCTGGTGGAACAGCCCCATACGATTTTATTTGGGATGATGGCAGCACGAATGCAAATATAACTGGATTATCTGCTGGAAATTATGCGGCTACCCTTACCGATGCGAATGGTTGTGATATTTTGACGAACTATACTGTTATTGAACCATGGCCAATTGTCAATGCAATAACTTCTTCTCCGACGAGTTGTTTTGGAGGTATAGATGGTTCGGCAACAGTTACTACAAGTGGAGGAATTGCACCTTATCTTTATCAATGGGATAATGGTGAATTGACTTCTACAGCAAATCTTTTAAGTGGAGGAAACCACCAAGTTACCGTTTTTGATTCTAATGGATGTTTTGTTGTTGAATCTGTAGTTATTAGTAGTCCAACGGTACTAGTCCCTAATTCTTTTACTCTTAATTCAGTAAGTTGCTTTGGAGGAAGTGATGGTTCTGCGGAAGTTTTAGCGACTGGAGGAACACCTCCTTATAGTTACACATGGAATACAGTACCTGCTCAATCAGGAAGTTTGGCTACTGGCCTTACCGCTGGTGTTTATGAAGTGGTAATCAGTGATGCGAATAGCTGTACTACCAATCCAATTAGTATAACTATTACAGGTCCAACAGCTCCAATTTCTATTGATGTAATTCCTTCAAATGTAAGTTGTTTTGGTGGAGAAGATGGGGGAGTAGCTGTTCTTGCAACGGGAGGTATCCCAAGTTATACCTATGAGTGGAGTGTAGCAGGTGAAACGGGACAAACATTATTGAATGTGGCAGCAGGAGATTATTTTGTTACAGTAACCGATGCGAATGGCTGTCAGATGACAAGTAGTACCACCTTGACAGAACCTACGGAAATAATTTCTTACGCTACTACAACAGATAATACCTGTTTTGGAGATGAAAGTGGAATGATTCAAGTAGATTCATCTAGAGGAAGTCAAGGTCCATATGTCTATTCATTAGATGGAGCAAATTTCCAAACTGATACCGTATTTAATAATTTACCCGCAGGTTCTTACGCTTTATTTACACAAGATGTATTGGGTTGTGAAGTGATGCAAATCTTAGATGTTTTGGAGCCTTATCAATTAGAGGTTGATGCTGGTCCAGATGTTACTATTGTACTTGGCGATAGTCTTGACTTATATGCACCAGCTAATGCGCTGGACCTTACGTATACTTGGTCCCCACCAACCTATTTAAGTTGTATAGATTGTGATGATCCCAATGTGTTTCCTTTGGAAACAACGACCTATGAAGTGATGGTGATGGATACTCTAGGTTGTTCTGCAACTGATGAAATTACTGTTTTTGTAGATGAAATCAGAGATGTATTTATTCCAAACGCTTTTAGTCCAAATGATGATGGAATCAATGATAAATTTGTGGTGAATACAGGAATCTCAGTTACAAATATTCAAAGTTTCCTAATATATGATCGATGGGGAGAACTAATATTTAATGCAGAAAATATTCCGCCAAATGAACAAGCCTTTGGTTGGGATGGAAACTTTAAAGGGAAAAGATTGAATCCAGGAGTTTATGTGTATTATGTGAAATTAGAATTTATTGATGGAGTCATTGATGAGTTTAAAGGTGATGTAACAATTGTGAAGTAAGACTACGAGTTATATTTTCTTTCATAGAAAAATAATAAAAAATCGGCTAACTTAAATTTCAAGTTAGCCGATTTTTTATTTGTTATATTGCTAAATTAATCATTGAATAAATGCTTTGTAAAGATTCTCAACTCGGAAGCGCAATGACTCCTATAATAAACAATTCTTGGAAATCTCGAGGCCTATTTTTTTTCGAAATATAATTATTATTTTTGCCACATAAGTACTAGGATAAAATATACAAATAAGATTAAAGGGGAACTAAAAAGAGAATAAATTGCTTTTTTTGAGAGATTACTTTGTTTCAATAATTTAAAAAAATGAATACCCCAGATTTTATAAAGGCACAGAAAATTGATTCCCATTTCATCAAAGGTTTAAATGAAATGATGGAAGCGGGCTATGTCATTTGTCAAAAACATAGGGAGGTAGATTATTTTATCTATAATTATACTGCAAAAGCACAGTATGAAAGAGTTTGGAACCCAATTACATTGACTTGTAGAGGATTAATTTTAGATGGAAATGGAAAATTAATTGCTAGACCATTGCCTAAGTTTTTTAATTTGGAAGAGTTAGATCCTTTAAGCATACCTAATGAATCTTTTGATGTTTTTGAAAAGATGGATGGCTCTATGGGGATTTTATATTTTTTAAATGATCAACCTTATATTGCTACTAGAGGTTCTTTTCATTCTCCACAATCACAAGTGGCCAATCGAATATTAAATGAAAAGTATAGCTCGTTGTTTTCTAAATTAAATTCAGATTGGACCTACTTATTTGAAATCATTTATCCAGAAAATAGGATTGTGGTGGATTATGGAGAAATGGAGGATTTAGTGCTTTTAGCTTGTGTAGATAAAGTAACAGGTGAAGACATTACTTTACCAAAAATTGGTTTTCCTTCGGTCCGTTGCTTTGATGGTATTAAAGATTTTGCTAATTTAAAGGCCATTAATGAAGACAATAAAGAGGGTTTTGTTATTCGTTTTTCTAGCGGAAAAAGAATGAAAATTAAGTTTGAAGAGTATTGTCGTTTGCATAAATTATTAACTCAAATTACAAGCCGTACGATTTGGGAAATTTTAAAAGAAGATCAAGATCTTGATGAAATTTTAGATCAAGTGCCCGATGAATTTTATGATTGGGTAAGAAAAACGGCAGCTGATTTAAAACAACAATTTAATATCATTGAAGAGAACGTACATAAAGAATTTAAGACTTTTGATACTCGTAAAGAGACAGCAGCTTATTTTAAAACCTGTACATATCCTAAAATTTTGTTTAAAATATTAGATAAAAGAGATTATGAGGACTTAATTTGGCGGTTGATTTATCCTAAACATGAACGGCCATTTAATGCTTCAGAAGAAAATTAGACTATGAAACTTGAAAATGTAAAATCTGCCTATAAAAGATATGCTCCAATTTATGATATCGTATTTGGAAAATTATTTAATCATGGAAGAAAAGAGACGCTTAAACAATTACAATGTAATCCTGGAGAGCACATTTTGGAAGTAGGAGTTGGTACAGGAATTTCCTTGCTAAAGTATCCTAAAACCGTAAATGTGGTGGGAATTGATGTTTCTACCGAAATGTTAGCCAAAGCAGAAAAACGAATTGCTAAAGCGAAAGCTGATCATTTACAAGTAAAAGAAATGGATGCAGAGGCAATGGATTTTGAAGACAATAGTTTTGATAAAGTGGTGTTGATGTATGTAGCTTCTGTGGTACCAAATCCCGAAAAATTGATGCAGGAAACCAAACGAGTGTGTAAACCTGATGGAGAAATTTTTATCTTAAATCACTTTAGTAAAGAAGGGAAAATGGTTCACTTTTTTGAAAAGCGACTAAGTAAAATTGCGGAAAAACTCGGATGGCAACCAGATTTTAAAGTTGAAAAATTTATAAGCGAAAATGATTTGCAAGTGGAAAATACCACTCCTGTTAATATCTTTGGATATTGGACCTTATTGCAAGTCAAAAATAATAAATAGTGAAAAAAGTATATATAACTAAAGGCTTGCCTGCAAGCGGGAAATCGACTTGGGCAAAAGAATTGATTGCTGAAAAACCTAATGTATATAAGCGGATAAATAAAGATGATCTTCGAGCGATGCTTGATGCTGGAAAGTGGACGAAAAACAATGAAAAGTTTGTTTTGAAAGTTCGTGATATGATTATCTTAGAAGCGTTAAAGGATGGGAAACATGTTATTGTAGATGATACTAATTTGCATGAAAGACATGAGATTAGAATAAAGGATTTGGTTAAAGAATATACGAAGGAAACAGGACATCAAGTCCATGTGGAGGTAAAGTTTTTTGATGTGCCTTTAGCCGAGTGTATTAAAAGAGATTTGCAACGGCCACATTCTGTTGGGGAAGCTGTGATTCGTAGAATGCATAAAATGTTTTTAACTACGAATGATGATCCAAGAGGAATGTATCGTTTAGCTCAGGATGAAACTTTGCCTAAAGCTATTATATGTGATTTAGATGGAACATTGGCCTTGTTAAATCGGAATCCTTTTGATGCCTCTACTTGTGATCAGGATTTGTTGAATACGCCTGTAGCTAATGTGGTGAAAAACTATAAGAATTTGGGTTATGAAATCATTTTATTGTCTGGACGTCAAGATAAATATAAAGAACCTACCTTAGTCTTTTTAGAAAAACATGAGATTCCTTTTGATCAATTGATTATGCGAAGATCAGCAGATCAACGTAAAGATCGGATTATCAAAAAAGAAATTTTTGATAATCAAATCAAAGGAAAATGGTTTGTAGAATTTATTCTTGATGATCGAAATCAAGTAGTAGATATGTGGCGAGAAGAAGGCTTGGTTTGTTATCAAGTTGCCCCAGGCGATTTTTAATCTTCTTCTGTCAAAACAAAAAGATGGGGAGATAAAGGTTCTAAATGCTCCATCAATTGAATGAGAAAATTTTCTCCGTACTGCGCATAGTATTGGAGGAAATTTTCTTTTCGTTCTTGTAATCCATTTTTAGGGAATAATTTCTCTCTTAAATTTTTTATTTGATTTAGTCGTTCTTCTTCTTTTCTTTTTGCTGATTTAAGCACTCGGTTTTCTAATTGATTAATCCCTTTTTCAGCTTTTGCTAATTCTGCACGCACACTTTTTTCAAGCGTAGAATCTACTTTAACGACTTTAGCAATTAAGTCTTCAAATAAGACTGTGAGGTTGTTTTTTTCGATAGAAAAATCTAAAGTATCACCCACCTCATTCTTGATCATAGTCTTAATCAATAGATCATAATCTTGACTCAAAGCGGGAATATCTAAACCTAATTTTTGGAGTTTTTTATGGTTGGTTTTTGATACCCAAAGAGCCGAGCACCGTCTTATAAGCATGGGGAATGGAATGTTGAAATGCTCGAATTGTGCTTTTCTTTCCAGCCAATACGCGATTTCTCCACCACCACCGATATAGGCTAAATTGGGTAATAATAATTCTTGATAAATAGGCCGTAAAATTACATTAGGACTAAAGCATTCAGGTTTGTTTTTTATTAGAGACTGCATTTCTTCTTTAGTCCAAACGATATCTGTATTATTGACTTTGAAGGTTTGATCTTCAAAAATAATACGTTCGCGAATTCCTTCATTTAAATAGAATAAATTAATTGCTCGGGGTTTTGCTTGTGCTTTAAAACCAGTTTTTTGTAATTCGCTAATCGTATCATTTACTATTTTTTCTGAAGATCGTTCGAATAGTTCTTGGTTAATAATTGACTTAAATTCAGCTTTCCATTTCCGCTGGTCGGCGAGGAGGGTTATTAAGCCTAAATCGCCAAAAATGTCATCTACAAACTGTAGCATTCCTTGACCATAATTTTGATTTTGATGAAAAGCATTTTTTAATTTTTCAATTAAATAATGTGCATTTTCACTATTGCCCAAGATGGATTCTATTTCTTCAATGACAGAAGATAAATGGGTGTTTTGCATTCTGCCTACCGCTCCTGTTTCATTAGATTGCCAAACGATTTCTTTACCAAAAAGTTGAAGATGATTCATTTCTTCAAAATCATGATCTTCACTTCCCATCCAATATATCGGAACAAAATTATAACTTGGATAGTTAGATTTTAATTGCTTGCAAAGCTTAATTATCGTTACTATTTTATAAATGAAATATAGAGGTCCTGTAAATAGAGAAGGCTGATGTCCTGTAGTAATCGTAAAGGTATTTTCTTGACCTAATAATTCAATATTTTTTGCAACAGAAGACCGAATGTTAATCGCATTATAACACGCTCGAATTCCTTCTTGTAACAAAGGTCTGTTGATCGAAAAATCTTTTCTGTTTTCAATAGCTTCTCCAAAAGACTCAATGGTTGGAGCGTATAAGTAAAATGGTCTTAGCTTCGGATTTTGAGTAGAATAGGCGATATCAATTTTGGAAAATTGCGGCACTTTTGAAAAATGAATTTTTGTCGATTTCATACCTCAAAAGTAGGATTAATTTTATAGAATTTCGCTAAAAAAGGATTGAAATATTATGGTTTTGTTTTTGCAATTATTTGTTTTTTAGTATATTTGTCAAAAGATAAGTTATGAATACTTTAATCATTAAAGATGAAACTGCAGTTGGTAAATTATTACATGAAATAGAACTTCAATTTAAAGAAGACTCTATTACAGTGGAGGCTTTAATTAGAAAAAGAGTGGAACAAGAAGTAAAATCATATAATGATTTAGGTAATGCTAATCGATTAGTTCAACCTACGGAATTTGAAGAAAAATTAAATAAAACCCAAACTAAAAATACAAAGAATAAGATTGATGTCGAAAAACAAATCTATGTGGCATTAGATGCTTTTCAACAAAATCGATTTTTTATTCTTGTGGGTAATGAACAAGTAGATCAATTAGATGCACCAATTATTGTATCTAAAGATACCGATATTAGTTTTGTAAAGTTAACGCCATTAGTCGGCGGTTAAATTTATCTTTTCTTATTTCCTACAAGCTTCATTAATTCTGATTTCGGCGTATCGATCTTTTAATATTTCTTTTGAGCGTTGCAAAAAGTCTTCACGTTTGCTTTGAGGCATATCCTTGAAATCTACACAAATATCTATTTCTCCTTCTCTTCCCCAAGGTGCTTCTGTAATTGGTATAGTCGGAAATTCTTTGGCTAACAAAGATTTATAATTGGTATACGCTTCTCGATCAATACCTGCTCCTTTACTCTTGAAAGAAACAACTAGTCGATCCAATGACTTTGTCTCGTTGACCTGAATAACAACGACTTGAGATTGGTCTATAGTTTCTGGATTAAAACTTTGAAAGTATGCCAATTTAATGGTATCCGTACCTGCTGAAACACCTTTAAATTTCCAAATTTCTAAAACGGGACTTCCAGTAATTATTACCTCATCGGTAATGTATTCTTTTCCTTCTAAAACCACCGCAGCAGCTTCTTTTTCATTTTGCCAATTCCACGAAAATCCAGTGGAAGGATTTGAATTTAATCTAATGGCAACGGTATCACCCATGTTTATTTTATAGATTTGGGAGTTGCTTTGACTGTAAGAATTATTGTCCGAATTCGGTTTCATTGTCGGTGGTTTTGTCATACTGCATCCATAGGAAATAATCATAATGCAAAGAATCAAAGGGTAATATTTCATGGGTTTTATTTTGAAAATAAAGATAGTTAAAAACGTTGAATCTTACCTTGATGAAATGGAGGAAAGCCCTAAGATGATGATTTTTGAAATAATTTTGAAAAAAAATAAAAATTGATGTTTAAAATCAATGGTATTTTTTAAATTGAAGGGTTTTAAAAAATGCGATCAATTTATTATTGTCTTCAATACTTCGTTGGAAATAAAATCAAAAACTGAATGAAATATATATTAGCCTTAGATCAAGGAACAACAAGCTCAAGAGCCATTTTATTTAATAAGGAAAGTAAAATTGTGGCTGTGGCCCAAAAAGAGTTTACTCAATATTTTCCAGAAGATGCTTGGGTAGAGCATGATCCAAACGAAATATGGGAAAGTCAATCGGCAGTGATGGAGGAAGTTATTAAAAAGGCAAATATTTCGGCTAAAGAAATTGCGGCTATAGGAATTACTAACCAAAGAGAAACCACAGTAGTTTGGGATAAACGAACAGGAAAAGCCGTTTATCATGCGATTGTTTGGCAAGATCGCCGAACCGCAAAGTTTTGTGATGAACTAAAAAATCGAGGACTGTCGGATTATGTAAATGAAAACACTGGTCTTGTTATTGATGCTTATTTTTCTGGAACTAAGGTGCATTGGATTTTAGAAAATGTAGATGGAGCAAGAAGTTTAGCAGAAGAAGGCCATTTACTATTTGGAACAATTGATTCTTTTCTGATCTGGAAATTGACGGAAGGTAAAGTACATGTTACGGATTATTCGAATGCCTCTAGAACAATGCTTTATAATATCCAAAACTTAGCTTGGGATGATCGGATGTTAGGAGAAATGAATATCCCTAAAAGTATGTTGCCTGAAGTAAAATCATCAAGCGAAATATATGGAGTGACTTCTATTAATGGAGTGGAGGTGCCCATTAGTGGAGCCGCAGGAGATCAACAAGCTGCTCTTTTTGGACAAGCATGTGTAGAGCCAGGAATGGCGAAAAATACCTATGGAACAGGTTGTTTTATGTTGATGAACACAGGAGAAAAAATCGTAAAGTCAAAAGCTGGTTTATTGACAACCATAGCTTGGGGAATAAATGGTAAAGTATATTATGCACTTGAAGGAAGTGTATTTATTGCAGGAGCGGCTATTCAATGGTTAAGAGATGGTTTGAAACTTATAGATGAATCTCCAGATTCGGAATTTTTTGCCATGAAAGTAGAGGATACGAGCGGAGTGTATGTGGTTCCAGCCTTTGCAGGACTTGGTGCGCCTCATTGGGATATGTATGCGCGTGGAGCTATCTTTGGATTAACCCGAGCGACAAATAAATCACATTTAATTCGAGCGACTTTGGAGTCAATGGCTTATCAAACCAAAGATTTACTTTCAGCAATGGAATCTGATGCGTCATTACCTTTAAAAACACTGCGTGTAGATGGGGGCGCAAGTGCCAATAATTTATTAATGCAATTTCAATCCGATATGCTTGATGTACAAGTAGATCGACCAGAGATTATTGAAACTACGGCATTGGGGGCAGCATATTTAGCTGGCTTAGCGGTTGGTTTTTGGACTCCTGAGGAAATGACATCGAATTGGAATCTAGATCAAAGTTTTCAACCAAAAATGGACCATTCAAAAAGAGAAGTCCTTTATAAAGGTTGGCAAAAAGCAGTAGAACGAACCAAAGGATGGTCAGATTAATCAAGCTTGATAATTGATCATTCCTTCTGGACTATGGATCGTAACTTGATGTTGATCAGAGGCTTCCACACGTCCAATGATTTGCGCATCAATATTAAAACTTTTTGAAATGTCAATAATGCCTTGGGCCGTCGTTTCATCTGTATAGATTTCTAAACGTGTACCCATATTAAAGACTTGGTACATTTCTTTGTAATCTGTTTTAGCTTCTTCCATTATTAATTTAAATAATGGGGGAGGAGCAAATAGGTTATCTTTAATGATATGTACATTTTCTGAAAACTTCATCACCTTGGTATGCGCGCCACCTGTACAGTGAATCATCCCATCAATTTGATCTTTAAACTTATTTAAAACCTGTTTGATTACTGGAGCATAAGTTCGAGTTGGAGATAAGATGAGTTTACCTACAGGAATATCTTCACCATCAATAGAGATGACATCAGTTAGTTTTTTACTGCCCAAATAAATGACAAGATCTGAAGTGTTGGGATCATAGCTATCTGGATATTTTTTTGCATAAATTTTGTCTAAAACATCATGTCTAGCCGAAGTTAATCCGTTACTTCCCATTCCACCATTATAATGATCTTCATACGTTGCTTTTCCATAGGAGGCAAGACCTACAATTACATTTCCAGGTTTGATTTGATTTACAATAAGATCAGATTTTTTCATTCTTGCAAATGCAGTATATCCTACATCAATGGTTCGGACAATATCACCAACATCCGCAGTTTCTCCACCAGCAAGATGCATCTTTATACCATGAGCATCCATTTTCTTAACGAACTTTTCTGCAAACTGAATAAGGGTTCGGATCACATCGCCAGAGATTAGATTTTTATTTCTTCCAATGGTAGATGAAAGAATAATATCTTGAATACAGCCTACACAAGCCATATCATCTAGATTCATCACAATGGCATCTTGGGCAATACCTTCCCAAACGGACAAATCACCTGTTTCTTTCCAATATAAATAAGCTAAAGAAGATTTTGTGCCCGCAGTATCCGCATGCATTAAATTGCAAAAGGCAGCATCTCCACCCGCAATGTCGGGTAATATTTTACAAAAAGCCTTAGGATATAAGCCTTGATCTAATCCTTTAATTGCTTCATGAACTTCTGTTTTCGATGCAGAAACTCCACGCAAATCATACTTCATTTTATCAGACATAATTTCATTTAAATTTGACTACAAAGATAGGTATACTTTTCAAGAAAATCGGCCAACTTTTAGGGTTTATTAAATTGACGTCTAATCAGTGGTAATTTTATACATAAATTTCTTATTTTGGCCTAAAATCTACGAATCCCCCAAATGAAAATTAGCCGAACCCATATCATATTTGGATTTTTACTCGTTTTTGTCTTGAGCTTTTGTTCTTGGTGGTTTTATCTTATACACAATAAGAATAAGGAATTGTACCAAGCTAAATACGCTTTAATTACTGCGGATAGTACAGCACAAACTATTGATATTAATAGCATTAATCTAAAGGCTGATTCTATTATTTTAAGCCCTCAAAGTGAAGCATTAGTTGCAGAATACAAAAGAGAGAATCGAATGATCGTGTGGGAAGGAATTGGTTTCTTCCTCAGTCTTATTATAGGAATTTGGATTGTATTCCGTTCCATCCGTTCTGAAGTTGCCCTTACTAAGCAACAACATAATTTTCTACAGTCTATTACCCATGAACTAAAATCACCCATTGCTTCTATTCGATTAGTTTTAGAAACGTTTCAAAAAAGGAACCTAAATAAGGAGCAAATGGATAAGTTTACAGGAAATGCATTAAAAGATGTAGAGCGCTTGCAAAATCTGGTGGATAATGTATTATTAGCAACAAAAATTGAAAATGCCTATAGTTGGTCGTTAACTGATATTGATGTGATCGAACTCACAGAACGTATTTTGGCTAAGATGCGGCAAAAACATCCCAAAGTTGACTTTAAAAGCAGATATACCGCAAATGAAATCATTGTAAAAGCGGATATTACCGCATTTACTTCATTAGCCGTAAATCTAATCGAAAACGCAGTTAAGTATTCTCCAAAAGGAGATGCAGAAATAAAAGTAACCATTCGGAAAGGTGTAAAAAATATTGATTATGAAGTATCTGATAATGGAATTGGTATTCCTTTAGAAGAGAAACAACGAATATTTGATAAATTCTATAGAATAGGAAATGAGGACACCCGTAAAACAAAAGGGACTGGTTTGGGGTTACATATAGTGAAAGAAATAGTAAAAGCACATAGAGGATGGATTATTGTCAAAGATAATTCACCCGTCGGTACAATCTTCAGAGTTACTGTACCCATGAAATTAAACCGCGTAAATGATTAAAACTTGTTAATATGATCCGAATACTCCTTGTTGAAGATGAAGAAAATATCCGTGAAGGGATAAAATTAAACCTCGAACTCGAAAATTATGAGGTGGTAGCTACTGATAATGGTAAAGATGCATTAAAGTTCTTTAGAGGACAGCATTTTGATCTTATTATATTAGATGTAATGCTTCCAGAAATTGATGGATTTCAAATTTGTGAACAAATCCGACTTGAAAATTTAGATGTACCTATTATGTTCCTTACTGCAAAGGATACTTCTATGGATCGGGTACAAGGACTTAAGAAAGGTGCGGATGATTACATTACTAAACCATTCAATCTTGAAGAATTATTGCTTCGTATTCAAAACATAATTAAACGTTCAGGGGCGAATAAAGGAGGACCATCTATTGAAAATTTCATCTTTGGAAGCAATGAGGTAAATTTTAAAACCTATGATGCAAAGACTAAAGACAAGACACTTCATCTTACTAAAAAAGAAGCCATGCTTCTAAAGTTACTGATTGATAGAAAAAATGAAGTAGTTTCTCGCCAACAAATATTGCAAGCTGTTTGGGGATATGACGTTTATCCGTCTACTCGAACTATAGATAACTTTATTCTTTCCTTTCGAAAATATTTTGAAACAGATCCTAAAAATCCTACTTATTTCTTATCTGTGCGCGGAGTAGGATACAAATTTGTTTTTAATGAATAAAAAGACATAATTTTTAATAAAAAGCCCCCATCAGGTCACTGATGGGGGCTTTTTGTATCTACCATAACCATATTTTACTTATTCAGAGTACATATTTTAATCATTTTGCCCCCTAAATCTGTGACATAAATCCATGAAATCAAACAATTTGTAAGCAGGAACTTTATAATCCATTATTTGTTATAATAAATAAGAAGCAAACGAATTGTTTGGTGTTTTCAAAACGTTGATTATTAACTATTTGCGTATAAAACGATTTTGATTTTCCTTTGGTTCGGGATAAAAATGGGTAGAAGATGTTTTTATTGAAACAAATAATTGAAATTGTGATTTTTTTAAAATTATAATTCGAAAAATAAATAATAACTAAATTTTATTTCTTAAATCGGCTCTTTTTGTCATTTTTTTAGAATTTTATTTTGTGAAAGCTTGTATATTAATTAAATAGATTTTATCTTTGTGGTAGCAAAGGGGAAATAACAAAAAATGGTTTATTGAATCTTCGGCAAAAAGGCCTGGTTGTAAAATTAAATTAGGCAAAACTTGAATTTTATAGAAAAATATTATATATTTAAAGAGCAATCAAAAATTTTTATTATGAAACGAGTGAGTATGATAATCGGGATGTGTTTTTTAGTTTCAATGGCGAATGCACAATCCCAAAAAACGTTCGTAAAATCCTTTAGTTTACAAGGTAGCCATGCAGTAGTAATTCAACTTGATGGCGAGGTACAAATTGAGAACTGGTCTACTGAAAATGTACGCGTTCAAGCAACCGTAGAAATTGATGTAACTAATGATAATGCCTTAAAAGCTTTAATAGCTGCTGGTCGATACCGGGTAGAAGGTGCTCATGATGGAGGAGCTTTAACGCTTACTTCTAAGTCTAGAGAAAAAAACGTAGTATTACGTGGTCATGAATTGAAAGAAACATTAACTTATAAGGTTTTTGTTCCTAATAATGTGAATGTAGAAATTGAAAACGAAGGTGTTCAAACAAAAGTAACGCTTTCTCCTCAAGAAACAAGTGTAAAATAATCGCACCAAAAAATAATCAATTAGGATTTAAGCGCTGGAGATTTAATCTTCAGCGCTTTTTTTTTGGCATTGTTTTTTCAACTAATTACTAGGACAGAATAAATGATATTTAATGAATGGAAATATTTTTTCACTAACCAAGACAAAAAACACAGGCATAGCCTTAGCTATGACGAGTATTTTTAACGCAGGATAGTAGAAAAAATAATAGTTCATTAAGCATCGAGAAGATCATTAAAATTGACTAATTGCTTTGAATTGCTTAGCTTTGAATAAATTGTATCTAAATGAAATACCTTATTACTACTTTTTTGTGTCTATTAATAGGGGCTAACTTACAAGCCCAATTGAAAAGAACACTTAACCAACCTTTTTCAATAGATGGTATAGCTTCAGTTTCTGTAGAAACTCCTGATTCACTTGAAGTAGTCGAGTGGTCTGGTACTCGAATTCTTATCGAAGTTACTGTAGAATTAAAAAACGCCAATAAAGGAATTTTAGAAGCTTTAATCAAAGCTGAACGTTATAAATTGTTAAGTGAAATCAATGGTTCAAATTTGCATCTCAATTTTAAAGACATTCGAAAAATTATTAGAATTAGAGATCAAGATGTATACGAAGAGTTTAGTCTTAAAATCTTTCTTCCTAGTGGTATAACGCTTAATGAAATGGTTTTTGATAGAAATCAACCCGTTTATGTAGAAGAAACAGAAGAAGTTTATTCTGAAGAAGATCCTTACCAATCTGATTATGGTACAGAAGAAGATTGGGATTCTTATTGGGATGATGAAGAAGACTGGGAAAAAGAAGTGGATTGGGATGAAGAGTGGGATGAAGAAGAAAGTACCGACGACGATTCTGATGATGATGATGATTGGAAGTAATTCAATGATTTAAAAATATTCAGAGGATGACTAGTATATAGTCATCCTCTTTTTTTTATCTTCGTCAAAATAAATAAATTCTCCATGCCCTTTAAATTTGAATTGATTGTTCCTGTAGACCATATCCAAAATGAGGAGTGGATTAACACGAGCATAAGAAAACGTGTCCGAAATCCTGAACAAATAAAAGAAATCAAAATCTTAAAACGTTCAATTGATGCACGTAAAAGAAAGCCCGTTTATCGACTTCAAATTGAGGTTTGGACCAATGAAAAGCCTGTAGAGCCCAAGCCTGAGTTATTTTCTTTATCTACATCAAAGACATCTAAAGAAGTGATTGTGATTGGCGCTGGTCCAGCTGGTTATTTTGCTGCTTTAGAATTAATTCAACTCGGATTAAAACCCATTGTATTTGATC
>JAHDCJ010000070.1:0-14636 GCA_020629935.1 Saprospiraceae bacterium
CGCTCAAACAGTATTTTGTTTTTAACGGTTTTGAAATGTGCAAAATACTAAAATGAAAGAGGTCGGGTTTTAGTTTTAGGGATTGAGCTTTCAACGTTTTGAGCGCTTGGATGTTTTTTGTGCTATCACGTGGTGATAGGTTAGAGAATCGTGCGGGGCAAAAATAGAAAAACTATTTGATTCTGCTTAGTATCACGGGGATAGAAACAGTTAGAATAGAGAAATGGTTTCTAGTTGGAGGAAAATTATTTGGAAAGTGCGGTGCGACAGGATTTAACCGCTTGGATGTTTTCTGATCGAGGATAGATTTTATGCGCTTTAGTAAATAATCGAATGGCGTAATAATAATCTTCTCGTTCTAAGGCATTGATTCCCGCATTAAAATAATGGATACCCGTTAATTCTATGAGTTGAATAGTTTGCGCTTTTTCAAGCATAGAAGCTCCTTTGGCTTGTACAGAAATCTTTTGATTAATCGCCTGAGAATCTCCCAATTGATAGCGATCCAATTTATTCTCCATTTGTTTATTTTCTTTGATGAATCCACCTTTGGCATCAGTGGTTTCTAAGACCATATGTTCCCCTTGATATTGAACTGTAATAAATACGTGATTGGGTGTCAGTTGTATTTGATAGTCTATATTTAAATCATCAAAAAGCAAAGCGAATAATGCGGTAGAAGTCACACAATTGAACGTTCCATCTTGTAGAAGTTGTGGGAACAAAGCGGCTTCTTGATAGTGACCTAGAAACTCTTGGTGCACAAGATTAAATATTCCTCGAATGGCTTTAGCTCCGCTACGATCAAGAATTTCTTTTTTTTCAATTTTCGATTTAGCTTGAGTTAATACAGCCTGAATACCTAGTAAATCTTGGTTATTGGTATTAGGGTCCGCCGCTAAGAAAACATTTTCGGGTTCGATGGATAAACCTTCAAAAAGTCGGAGTAAGGTATGGTGTTCAAAATCACTATGATATAACTTCGCCTCTTGTTGATCTTGGGCTTGTAAGCCATAAGACAACAAAAATAAAGTTGCGATGTATATCCATTTTTTCATAAAACCAATGATTCATGTTAAGCGGTTATGCTTTTACTTTACGACAAGTTAACAATAAATTAACATAAAGTCAAAACTAAAATAACATTGGTCTTTTTTCTAATATAAAATTAGATACTTTTAAGGAGTGATATTGGAGCATATCACTTGGCAATCGAGCTAGGTAAACCCGTTGATAAGGCTGTCTTATTTCAATTTTTCAATCAATGCATTTGTGGCTTCTAAAAGCATTTGGTAGACATTTTCAAAGCCATGATCTCCATAGTAAGGGTCGGGTACTTGTTGGTTATATCCGGGGGTCAGATAATTCATGATCATTTCGACTTTGTCTTTATCTGCTTGGTTTCTTGCTAAGCGAATGACATTTTGATAATTGGAGGCGTCCATTACTAAGATGTGATCAAAACGATCAAAATCGTTTATTCTAAATGGTCGGGATCGTTGATGTCTAATATCAATCCCATATTTTAATCCTGTACTAATAGAGCGTTCGTCTGGTAAGTCTCCTGCATGAAAAGCGCTTGTTCCTGCGGAATCCACTTCCCAATCAAGTGTTTGATGATCTATTTGATGTTGTAAAATACCTTCGGCTAGAGGAGATCGACAAATATTGCCCAAACAAACCATGAGGAATTTCTTTTTCATTAGATTTTACTTTTCAGAAGGTGAATTGAAATAAGCATATCTCATTTTATTAAAACTCGTAATTTTCGAATTTTGATCTATGGATTTTTGGGACGTCATCAATTGATTTTTATCATAGGTATATTGGATCAATGCGATCGATTCACCTAATCCATTTTTTTGATCAATCGCAATGAGCATTCCTTTTTTATCATATTGAAAAGCATTAATAAACAACATTTCTTTTCCTCTTTTATACATTTCATCCGAGAGTTGTCCATGTTTATTATAGACAAATCGAGTGGTATCGGTAGAAGCAAATTCGATGTCAATGGAATCATTGGGCATTGGTTTTTGATAGCCAACCTCCATGATCATTTGATCTTTTTCATTATAATGAAACACTTGCTTATTGATCATATTACTTTTCGTTTCGATCTCAGAAAGTCTACCTTTTTCATCATAACTATATACAGACTCTCTGGGGTATAATTTCTCCGCCACAATATATTTCAATAATTGATTGGCTTCATTATATTCTAAAACTTCCTGTAAGGTATCTCTAGTATACGGATTGATACTCCAACTTGTCACCATACAACCTTGCTCGTTAAAGAAGACCATATTCGCCAAGTTATCATCAGTTAAGGAGTCATTTTCTTGTAGCGTTTGATAGACCATCATTTTTTCTACTCCTGCATTTTTTATGGCCTTATTGGGACCATAATCACGAGGAAGGTAAGTAATCTCAGGAGATTGACAAGCAGAGTAAAACAAACAAATGAACAGAAATAATAAAGGGGTGCGTGTGTAATTCTTTAATGATTTCATGCAGCTAAGATAGGGAATATTACGGTAAATCGTATTCCTCTAAACATTTTAAAACAAATCTGTATTTAATCCGTAACTTTGCACAAAATCAAATACCTCTATGTTATATAACGCCCATGATTTAAGTGATACGATTGTTGCATTGGCGACGGCACCTGGCACTGGTGCCATTGGCATTATTCGGCTTTCAGGAAAAGAAGCCATGTCTATAGCTGATCAAGCTTTTTTTGGAAAAAATCTAATAAAAGCAGCAAGTCACACCGTACACTATGGAAGTATTAAAGATGAAAATGGGTTAGTCCTTGATGAAGTATTAATCAGTATTTTTAAAGCCCCTCGTTCTTATACTAAAGAAGATGTGGCCGAAATTTCTTGTCATGGTTCTCCTTATATTTTACAAAAGGTAATTGAATATTTAGTGCGTTTAGGGGCACGCCTTGCTCAACCTGGCGAATTTACCCTACGTGCTTTTTTGAATGGACAAATGGATTTATCTCAAGCGGAAGCCGTGGCTGATTTAATTGCTTCGAGCTCAGAATCGAGTCATTCGATGGCTATGCGTCAGATGCGTGGAGGTTTCTCCAATGAGATTCAAAAACTTCGAGAGGATCTCATTCATTTCGCAAGCATGATCGAGTTGGAATTGGATTTTAGTCAGGAAGATGTAGAGTTTGCCAATCGAGAGGAGCTACTTGATTTAGTGGCGAAAATTCAAAAGATACTGCGTGCGCTAATTGATTCTTTTCAATTGGGCAATGCTATTAAACAAGGAATTAGTACGGTGATTGCGGGTCGTCCTAATGCTGGAAAATCTACTTTACTCAATGCGCTACTTAATGAAGACCGAGCCATTGTTTCGGCTATTGCGGGTACCACTAGAGACACCATTGAAGAAATGCTTAACATTCAAGGCATCCAATTTCGGTTAATTGATACGGCGGGTATTCGTGAAGCGGAAGATCAAATCGAATCTATTGGGGTAGAAAAGACGATGGAAAAAATTGCTTCCTCTACCCTATTGGTTTATGTATATGATTTGTTGACCACACCAATTCAAACCGTCAAAGAAGATCTAATCAAACTCCAAAAATCTCAACTTTCCACAATGGTCATTGCCAATAAATCAGATGCTTTAGATCAACTCCCTTCGGATCAAAAAGATCAAATTTTAGCTTCGATTCCCCAAGATCATCTTCTTCTCTCCGCTAAGGAAAAAGAAAATTTAGATGCGCTTAAAAAACAATTATATCAATCGGTCATCACCGCCCCCGTTTCCAACGACTCTACGATTGTAAATAATATTCGGCATTATGAAGCGCTACAAAAGTCTTACGAATCCCTAGATTCTGTAGTCCAAGGAATTCGCATAGAGATCCCTAGCGATTTGGTCGCCATGGATATTCGCCATGCATTAAATTATTTAGGTGAGATTACGGGCGAAATTTCTACGGATGATTTGTTGGGGAATATTTTCGGGAAGTTTTGTATCGGAAAGTAACCCCAAAAAAGCGGACCAGATCAAAACCCAACCCGCCGATATAACTTATCACTTGTTGAAATGGATTATTTCGCCAAAGTATCTATACAAGTTACTTCATCACTACGAAGGTAGGTGATTATGATGGTTCCATCTATGTCAATACCCTCAACCTTCATGGCTTAAGCATCCAATATAAGGAGTTTGAGTGGGTACATTAAAGGTTCTTTCTCTGGTCATAATAAAATCAAAGTGTAGAGCGATACCACTCTTGGTTCCATCATAGTTCAACTCGAGCAGATTATTGGGGTCCACCGAAATAGTGCAATTATATGGATCAAAAGTAGCCGAACTACATTATTGATTTACAGTATAGTTGTCCAATGCTTTTGAGCGCCATTCATTTTGGCATAAATCGCCTTCATAGCCTGTGGTACAATCACAGACTCCTTCAAGGTAAGTACCGTCATTTTGACAAACGATTTCCTGGCAAGGATTCAATTCAAAAGTGAATTGATTTTAACTTATTTGACAATTTGATTTGTAAAGGCTTGTGTTACAGGTTGAAGCTCTTTTTTCAATTCGTAGCCGTACCGATAGCTATCGGTAACGGATTGAAAAATAGCTGAAGGATTTGGAAAACAATGACTTGCAAATATTCATCTAAGAACTTTTTAAACCACTTCCAATAGAAAGGGTATTACTTATGCAATATTAAAGAAAAAATAATGCATGAATATAAAATGGACCAAAAAATTATAATCAGTTAGTGCATTAAAGCATTCATCCTAAGCTATATGCAAAAACGACATGGTCCGCTAAACCCTCGTGTTCCCAAGGTCAAAAAACAATGGATAACCAAACAACAATTCCCCTGTCAAATAATTTTTTCTTCCAAACTTAAAGTGCTATATTTATTTAATGTGTAAATAGCTAAATTACAAGTTAATTTATATTTAAAATCATCATAATTCGTGATTTAAAATAATTGATTCAATTGCTTTAAATCACCCCATACTATATCTAAAAAGACTAAACTATGAAGAAAATCTATTTATTGATCGTTGCCACCTTGATGATGAGTTCAGTACACCTGCTCGCACAAGTAAGTGTAAATTCTGATAATTCAGACCCTGATGTTTCTTCTATGCTTGATGTAAAGAGTACAAACAAAGGAATGCTTATTCCGCGAATGAGTACCACACAACGTACGAATATTGTAACTCCAGCAACGGGATTATTGGTTTTCGATAATATGACCTTAAGCTTTTGGTTTTATGACGGAAGTAATTGGGTGGAACTCGTGGCTGGCAATGTGGGTGAACTTTCAGATAATGATCTGGATACCAAAATTCAAGTCGAAAAGACTTCCGATGATGATATCATTCGCTTTGACGCCCTTGGCGTGGAAATTGCCCGATTTAGCAAAAATGCAAATAACGATTTATTGATAGTCCCCGGTTCGACCAATACCTTTTATGGGGAGTCTGCTGGTAATAATAATACTGGAGATTCCAATACCTTTCTCGGAAGAGCGGCTGGGCGTATAAATAGTACAGGCAGAAGGAATACTATAATCGGTTCTCAAGCCGGATTTCTTCACCAAGATGGTACTAGTAATGTTTTTTTAGGGACAATAGCTGGGCGTGACAATGTGAGTGGCAGTAGAAATGTTTTTTTAGGTGACGGTGCAGGGATTTCCATGTTAGGTTCGAGCAATACGGCAATTGGTGTGGCTACTGGAGGAAATTCGACAGGAAGTAATAACGTGTTGATTGGCGATTCTTCCGGTGGAACAGGAGTAGCATCGAACAATGTAATGGTCGGTATTGGAGCAGGACTAAGTAATGAAGGTTCTGGAAATGTTTTTCTCGGATTTTTTGCTGGAAGCAATGAAGCCGGTGACAACAAACTTTATATTCATAACGGAGTAACCGCTATGCCACTTATCTATGGAGACTTTGCTACACCTGCAATCCAAGTAAATGGTACCTTTACCGCTACCGGAATCACCTATTCAAATGGTGGAATTTATTTCCCAAATGCTTTTGCCCCTGATGTGGCATATGTAGGGGATACCGGAAACTCGATCTCTTTTGGTCATTCAGGAACTAGTGAAGATTTTTTAGGTTATGCAAGCAACAATTTTTACTTTAGAGACAGCCCTGGAGGTGGAGACGCAGCTCACCCCAATGTGTATGCACAAGGCTTTGTAAATTATTCCAGCCGAAGATGGAAACACGATATCAGAGTATTAGAGGGGGCATTATCTATCGTTCAAAAACTAAGAGGAGTAGATTACACTTGGAACGAAGACCAAGGAGGCAAAGCAGATTTTGGTTTTATTGCCGAAGAAGTACACAAAGTTCTCCCCCAAATTGCACAAAAAAATGATCAAGGAGAGATAGATGGAGTCGAATATGGCAAATTGACCCCTTATTTGGTTGAAGCAATTAAAGAGCAACAAAAAATCATTGAATCTCAAAATGAAATAATCAAGGATATTCAAAAAAGACTAAAACAGCTTGAAGAGGCACAATCACCTGACTAAAATAATAGATCAAGCATATTCACATTTATTGACGAATAGGATCGGTAGTCAAGACTTAAAATAGCCGCCACAAATATTGGGGCGTTCCCCAATGCGTTTCGACTAAGGCGGTGTGAGCACCGCCAAGTCTCAATCGCATTCGGTCGTGTCGTCCGCTATACTCCGTACCGCTTCCACCACTAACGCGGGTTGGTCGATTACTCCCGATATAGGAGAAAGGTTTCGTGCTTCGTCTTAAGTGTATATGTGCCAATTTCAAGCGGACTTAAATCCAAAACCCATATTGTTCCTGCTTTTGAAACCCGTATGTGATTACTCATGTCCTGACCCAAGATATTGAAGATTTGCCAACTTTCCAGTTCCGCCTCATCTCCTTCAAGATAGAGCAGGCGAGTCGTCGGATTTGGATACACCCGAATCCTTGGTTTTCCTTCGTCAAAATCAATCGCACGAATGATCGAGTAGGTAGAACTTCTGTCAAAATCAGTTTGCTTCAGACGGTAATACGAGAGTCCAGAAAGCGGTTGTTCGTCCACCGCTTTGTAATGAATAGTATGCATCGAATTTATAGCTCCATCAATTTGCTTTATGGCGGTCCAACGTAGGCCGTCTATGGAGCGTTCAATCGTGAAAAAATCGTTTTGGGTTTCCGATTGCGTACTCCATTCCAATTGTACGACTTTATTTTTTGCGAAAGCAGTAAAAGAAACCAACTCCACAGGTAGCGGCGTGCTGGCTCGAATGGAAGCTATCGTAATATAACGCGTACTATTCGTCGGTATAATCGAAGGACTAATACCCGAAACAATAATCGAACCTTCCGCAAAACTGACTTCAGGACTACCTACGATTTGAGCATTCGAAAAATCACCGTCTTCATCGACCAAAAGACGGATGTCGTTAATGTCAAAATTGCCAATCTCAGGCCATTCAATTTTTAAAGAGAAATTATCTGAAAATTGATGGTTGGTGATCTTCCATTCTCGTTCAAAACGAGAAAAAATGCCCAGAGGTTGTTCCAAATTATTGGAGGGGGCTGGATCGTAAAGCTGGCCTTGATTGTGCCCAATCAAAATGCTCGATAAATCATTGCTGAAGTTGCTGCTATTTTGTTCATTGTCTAGAGCTAAAGTCCCTAAATAAATAGCAAGGCTATCATCCTTAGTGTGCGATTGTTTTTGGTTGAGTAAGCTTCCCTGATCCATAGCAATTCCGATCACATCATTATGATAATCGCTATTGTTGTCCGCATCCCAAATTAAAGTATTATTCGAATTGATATAATCCCCATTACTGCCTCCAAGCGTTTGGTTTAATGTATAACCATACTTAATCGCCAGATAAGATTCGATTCGTTGCAAGTCCAGACTATTCAATTCGGCGTTGCCCAAGTATACAATCACTTCCGCAAGATCACCATTCGAAAACAATCCTCCTCCAGCAGAACCAATATGCAGATTAGAGGAGGAACCGGTGATGCTTATTGCAGTGTTATCGGCATTGAGTGTGAGCCCATCCTTGCGAATGTACTGAAGATCGGAAACCCCATTATGCGAAGACAACTGCCAAAAGGCATCGTCGCCTGCGGATAGTCCAGATAGGGTATTGATTCGCCCATCTCCACTGCTGATTCCCGCATCCCAAAATACACGGCCATTATCCCAAGGGAGATGTGACGAAATGCCTCCACCTACCACACTCTCTCGGATTATAGTTGATTGATGAGGAACCGAATTTAGACGATGTACAAGGAAAATATTAATATCAGAATAGGTTCCTGTACCGACAATACCATCCGAAATTGTGAAAAGGTCGTCTATCCCATCAAAAGAAACCACCGGATTAAAATTCAACATGCTGTTAATAGATGAATTTATAACAGGTCCCGTTCCATTTGCAAGATATTTATTTTCACTTTGATCGGTCCACTGAGTTACTTCAGTTCCTGGTAGGGTATGGATAGTCCCATCCGTTTTAAGCCAAAGTCTAAGGTTTTCATACACGCCTCCAGGTGCATTTGGTGCAATTCGACCAAGGCAAAAATGCATGCCATCTTGCAAATCTACAGCCTGAAATTGAGCCAAAGCTTGTCCTTCGTAATCCAAGGTGGATAACGCACTACTTCGGATGAGCGTCTCGTCAGCAAAATTGCCATTTTTATTGCGATCAATGATTAAAGCAACTTGATTGAAATCAGAAATAAGAAGGTCGGAAAGATCAAAAGTCAAATCAACCAAACCGACATCTACAGGGTTAAGACTCAGATTGACTTCACTTACCGCCCAAATCTTAGGCGTTCGGCCAATGATATAAGTGGGTAAATCTGTGTCTATCGAAAAATCAAGGGCTTGGCCATTATCTCCCCAAAAGAAAAATTCACCATCTCCAAGGTCAGCAGGATTATTGACTTGGATAATCCCGGTTCCGCGTGAATTATCGTGAAAATTGTCGCTATCTGTTCGACCAATCCCTGCCACATCAAAGTCAAAATCGCCATTGGCTATCTCATCTTCATCATAAAGATTATTGCTGATATTGATTCCACCGTATTTGGCACTCATATAATTGTCTACAAGAATTTTCTGCGCAACATTGAGCGGAGATTTATACGCAATGATTTCATAAAAATCGCCTGAAGCTCGCTCACTTGTACTGCCCAAACTACCAAGTGGAATACCATTGTTGTTACTACCGACTGGTAAAGATTCCGTCGTACTACCAGAGGCGATTCGAAGCAAATTATCGGTACAATCCACCTGAAAAGAAATCAAATGATCCACTCCAAAAACCGAAGGAAGGCTGGATGTGTAATCCAACATTCCAAGTTCCGAATAACCTAAAAACCCAGAATTTGGAACTTGTTCATACTTTACACTAAGTTCCGCATTACCTATTAGCGCATTACTTGAGCCGCCATCAATGGCATTTAAGCCAATAAAAATGCTGCCATAAGCTTGACTGCTACTATCACTACTCACCATAAATTGAGGGTCAACAGCAGAAGCATCAAAATGTACCGAAGAAAAAGCTGACGAATTACTGAAAGTAGGTCGATTTAAACCCGTCGCCTGATAATGATCTTCATAACCACTCAAATCTTTCCAAGTATCCATCGAACTGCCATCCATTGGATTGCTAGTATCTTTTCCAAGTGGATTCGAGGCGTCCAACCAAAGACTAAGGGATGAAGCCCCATTTGTACTTCCTACACCTCCAGGACCATTAGGCAAAAAATCAGTGGTCGGAATCTGATTGGGCTCGACATAAACCAAGGTATGAAGGAGACTGTCATAACCATTTACCGCAAGGCCCATATCACTAAAATGCCGAGTCGGACTTGTAATATTGCTTAGGGTAGTTCCGTCTGGGAAGGTATAATCAGTGCCTGAACAAATCAGTGCCGTTTCCATATGAATTTGAGTCGGATTATCCGTATATCCCAATAATTGGATACTATCCAACATACCATCGTAGGGTCGTGAAGACATGGTATACAAATCCGTAGTCACTCGAAATGAGCCATCAGTCCCCTTGATGATAAATACCGGATAACTATTAAGGAAAGGTCGTAACTTTAAGTTGAGTCCTTCGGTAAAAGTGGTTTCTACGGCTACAAGTTCATCACCTTGATATTCGAAGCCATATGCCGTACTGTCTACCT
The DNA here is from genome assembly GCA_020629935.1 of Saprospiraceae bacterium. GTDB lineage: Bacteria > Bacteroidota > Bacteroidia > Chitinophagales > Saprospiraceae > JAHDCJ01. The sequence continues at coordinate 10,203 of JAHDCJ010000070.1, forward strand.
CAGTAGAGACTTTGTTGAAAGGGCCATAGAATGTTTCATTGCCCAGGTTTTGATCAATAATGGTGGCTTGAATACTGTCTAAGTCTGAATCAAGTAGATAAAAGTTTCGAGCGCGAATAGCTTTACCAAAGCTAAGATCTGTTCCCGGAAATTTGATACCTTCAAATACGGTATAATCTCGATTGGCTATGGTTCCTGCATCTCCAAGCCGTAGCGTGCCTTCGTCATTGTCCATAAGCAGAGCGAGCGAAGGCGCATCCCCCAAAGGATCGGAGGAGAAGGCTGCCCAGCCCCCCGTATTGGATAAAAGTTCGGTATATGAAGTAAAGTTTCCAGTTTCTTCATAGTAAGTATGATCGGGTAAAGTTGCAAACCAATGATCAAAAGTAGATCGTCGAACGCCTCCCCAAGGGATATTGATGAAGCTGATTACATCTGTTCCAAAGTTATACATCAAATAGTCCATTTGAATGACGCCGTTCCCAAGATTTTTATACTGCGTATAGTACAGAATTGAAGAAGTATATCCTGTAATGAGGTTGTCTGAAGTATGAGCTTGTTGTCCCCAATTTACCACGGTATAGCTTTGGTTTTCCTCATCGAAATATTCGGCTACTATCGGCGAAAAGAAAGGTTGGCTTTGCTCTGGCGTTTTGAGGTAAACACCTGCCTGATGAATGAAGTGTTTTTCGTTAGGAGGATTGTTCAAGGCACCATCTACCGCCACCATTTGCCAGACTTCATCAACCCAAGGAGCAATAGCCGGATATTGAGGCGGTACTGATTCTCCAAAAGAACCAATAAATGAATAGATATTACCTCCTTTTCCTACTCGAATTTCAAAAGAATGATTAGGATCAGTTGGATGCTCATATTTTAAGAGACTATGATAAACCGTAGATTCTGGAAAGGGTGATGCCCAAAACGAATTTGAAGGGAGATAATCTTTGGTAAAAGTAAGCGGCGAGGTCTCAAAGGGTGCAAGTCCGTCATCAGGAAAAACCGCCGTTTTGAGACTATCTAAGTTTTGGCTAAAACCATTTTGATAGGAAAAGACAATAAAAAGACCTATTAAAAATAGTTGGACAATTTGTCGGGTATGAATCAAGGTGAAAAAGTGGAACATTGTTAAAATCAATTGGTTTGGGTTTAAGCCAACAATAATAACAAAAAAATCAAATTTTTTATACCGTAATTGGGGCAACCTTGTGTGATTGCCCCAACCCCTTGATTATATTATTCTGTAATAATCAGTTTGCCCGAAAGCAAACGTTCCTTTTGATCAAAAATAAGGTAAGAGTAAGTCCCTGCAGGGAAATTCTTTAATTCAATTTCTATAGTGTGCTGGCGTTCAATATCAAGATTAGTCAGCAATTGTCCTAGGGCATTGTACAATTGAAATCGAATAATCCGATCGGTGGGCAGTCCTTGTAAAATGACCGAACCGTTGTTTTGGACAGGATTCGGAAATAGGCTAATAGAACCAGAATCAAGAATGAGATTGATTACTCGAATTTCCGAAAAGGTAAAAGTGCCATCTTGATCGAATTGCTTCAGACGATAGTAAGATACTCCAGTAAAAGGATTCGGATCTTTCAAGTCATAATGGCTTTCAGTCTCCGAGAACCCTTTAGCATCAAGTTTCCCGATAGTCGAAAATTCGATGGCATCTTTGCTTCGCTGTACTTCAAAATAATCGCTGTTGATCTCTGCTGCCGTAGACCATTTAAGATCAACTTGGTTACGTTCATTAAGCTGTGCGGTAAATTCAAGCAACTCCACGGGAAGTGGATTGTTGACAATATCGCTCAAAGTCCAACGCGAAAACCCTGGAATACCTCCAAGCGTAAGCAGGTCACTAGCAGGTACTGGCGTACCGCCTTCAACTGTCCAGACCACACCGCCATCTGTAGATTTGTATGCACCAAGGTTGGCTTCGGTATGCCCAGGTAATTCGACTTCAAAATAGTTGAAATTGATGCTTGCATTGAGACTGATATTGTTGGTCGGGCTGACGTCATAATAACGTTCAATACTCAAATTACCCAAGCCCGTTTGAGGCGTATGTCCTCGAACAATTTGGGTACTTCCAAGATTAGAAGCCGAAGTAATTTCTAAACCGAGACCAGCTACATTGTCTGTGGCTGGAGCGTTGAGATTGCGTGTGGCCTGAATGACTCCGGTTGCCCCGTAAATCCTTTTGTCTGCAGTTTCGTTAACAAGTGTACCTGTGGTACTCAGTTCGATAGTCGAACCATTGAGGTTGATATCGCCATCAGTCATCGTAAGATTGTTGGAGACATTGATATTATTGGAGAGCAAAGCACCGGTGGAGGAATTGTTCATCGTCAGATTGGTAAAGTCTATAGTCACCGCACCCAAGACCGATTGTTGAGCCGTACCATCCATTTCGGTGGTTCCCATAGACATGGAACTTCCATTATTGGTCATGTCTCCTGAAATTCGAATATTGCCATTATTGGTTATACTTGCCCCAGATTGATTATTCAGATTTCCTTGAATGACTAAGAACCCGCCGGAGCTATTTTTAAGAGTACTGCTATTATTGATAAAGGTTTGTCCGAATAGCGGAAATGTACTACACAAAAAACTGAGGAATAATAAATAAAAAATTGATTTCATAGCTATTGTTTAAATGATAAACAAATGGTGATTTATAGTATTGTTTTAATGGAAAAGAAAGCAAAAACATTTCATTTAGTCAATTTTGCTTTCCAAAGCTTGTAAACGCTGCTCAAAAGCTTCATTTTTAGCTTTCAATTCATTTATGGTTTGTTGTTGTTGTTCAATAATTTCTTGTTGTTCTTGAATTGCTTTAATGGCAATTACTCCTGCGGTGGAGTAAGTGATTCCCAACTTCCCATCTTCGCCCTGAACCACCATTTCTGGGAATAGAGGTTGAACTTCCTGAGCAATAAAACCAAGACTTTTGGATTCATTATTACCTTGTTCGTTATAGTGATACGATACTGGACGCAATTTTTTCACTTTTTCAAGGGTGCTACTAAAATTACGAATATTTTTCTTGAAGCCAAGATCAGAATCTACAGTCCATGAACCATTCGTGTTGATATAGGCAACCCGACTCCCTTGCAAATTAAAGCTAAGGTAGATACCACTATGGAAAACCCTCCAATAATCGGTAGCATCACTGCTCGTTTCAAACTTGACGCCGCCCGTGCCTCCGTCAATGCTTTGTTGAGATTGACGAATATGAATATCCGTGTCGGGATCTTTGTCAATTCCCACTTTGCCATCGGAAGCGATCCTCATTTGGCTATTTCCGGAGGTGACAAAATGGATTTCGTCAGCTACGCCATAAGTGCCATCTGCTCCTAAAGTAATCAAAGTAGAAGCAGTGCCTCGTTCGCCTTGGGCTTCAAGAGCATTCGTGTATACCCACGGCGTGGCGGTGAATCCCAAACCTGCAAAGGAAGAAGTGCCCTGATCAGTACTTTCGCTTCCTACACTAATGTTACCAATAACGGCCATGTCTGTTACGTCCAAGCTAGTTTGAGGGTCCGTTTCGCCAATACCGACCAATCCAGCTTCTGTAATCCGCATACGTTCGGTTAAAGTACCATCGTAAGTCAAAAATCTTAAGTTACCATTGTCGGTGTTATCCCCTCCGTTGTTTGCCACAATACTTGCTCCTATATAATTGGCTAATCCATTGTTGCTATCATAGTTTTGGAAGTCGATTCTACCAAAATCACTATCACCTGACCGAGCACCTCCAAGTGTCAAGGTTCTTGACAAACTGCCCGTAGATGTACCTCTATCTGCGAGGATATTTCCACCTTCTATGTGCAATTTTGTTGTCGGAGCGGTAACTCCAATTCCCAGTCGTCCTGACTCATCAATTGTCATTCTGATGGGGAGATCTTCATCTGCCGCACTCCCGCTTGATTTTGTCGCGAAATGCAATTTCCCTCTGGAATTGCTGTTGGTGCGCTCGTGTACAATAGCAGCTCCAATTCCAGTAACTGTAGAGGTGCTTTGAAAACCGATTCCGATTCCAGTATTGTTTTCATTTAAATTTCGGGTAAATACCGCAAATAATTCGCTAACATCAATAGTGTCTTGGTCAAGCATGGCATTACTCGTGTCCTTGACTGTAAGTGGCCATCGGTTTTGAGAAGAGGCGATATTACCAATTCCGACATTGCCCTCATTGGTATTGGTGATATTGGTTCCGCTCGAAATATCCCAGTAAGTGGATTGATCATTGACAAGGTTTACCCATGCAGTACCGTCGTAAAACCAAAAACTGTCCGTCGAAATGTCATAGACCAACAAGCCAGTTGCAGGGCTTGCAATGTTGTCTCTTTGGGTAGAGTTCATTCTTGGGATAAGCATTCCTTGGGTGGTACTTTTGACATCGAGCACAGCAGATGCGTCGGGATCACTATT
>JAHDCJ010000070.1:14736-28717 GCA_020629935.1 Saprospiraceae bacterium
GTAAAAGCCAGTTGATTAAGTGATTTTGTTTGTTTTGTAGGTTTATGGTTATGAACCATATGACAAAATCTACATATAAATTAAAAATAAGTTTAATATTATAATTTAACAAATTTCTTCGCTTGTAGAAGCGATTTTTTGTGACAGGACTATTTCTGATCTGTTCAGATCATCGGTAGAGAAAAGGGTACAAAAGTCAGAAATGGAACCTAAATGCAAGTAATAAAAACCAAAAGTTTAGATTATAAATCTAAAAATAAGGAAGTTGTTTTTCTTTTGGAACAAATACAAAAAGGAAACATAATCCTAACTCTTCCCTTACAAATAAGCATGGGATGATTTTTTAAAACGAATTTTTAACATGGAAGAAAATGCGGAAAATGTCCCTTTTCAGCAAAAGAATGTCCCTTTTTAGCAAATGCGGAATGCATAATCGCCATACCTTTGTTTGTATACAACAAGGAGAAAGCTGAAAATCCTGTAAAGAGTAGGCATTCAATTATTTATTAAAAAAATAGTTTATTATGGCTGGGAAGAAAAATTTTATTAACAATACGAACGAACTGCTGTGGGTTTCATTATCTGTTAGAAAAGGAGGTAATCCTGATGATGACAGTACTTCGCAATTGCTATTTCCATTACCACCTAATATGAGTCATGAGCAAGAATACGGCAACGATAGTGATATCTTCTTAAATTCAATTAAATGGCTTAGTGGAGATAAGACTCCTTTAGGAGAAGTTGTTGTAGGAACAAGAGGTGATAATAGCGATAATTTGATGAATATGAATAGTATCATTACATTTAGAGGAGAAGGAAATAATATACAGGGTGTAGGTTCCAATACGGTGGGTACGATAACTTATAATGGACTTAATTATTCCATTCAAAATGGGGAAATTCATGAAATTAATGCCCAAGGGCAGAGGAATAGAATTGGGTATGGTGCTAAAAGTGTATTTAGCCATGGAGATACGCTAGTGGCAGTTATGCCCGATGGATCATCATTGAAATATAATGGTATTCCTAATAATTGGTCTCCTGCATAGAGTAAAACAGTAGGTAATTATAAAAGGATGAAAATGGGTTTCGAGTGAAAAACTTGAAATCCATTTTTTTCTTTTAAAGGTTTTAAGAGGCATCTTTATTTTGGTGATTAGTATTCGCTTATTTTATGGTAAAGATTGGCTTAAAGGTTTGTTTAAAGAGTGTGTTGTGGGTAACGCCTTGATCAAAGCCGACAAAAATTATCTAAATGAAATACCAAAGCTAAAGGAAGATTACACCTATCGGGAAGTAACTTCTGAAAATCGCCAAAAAATAAAACCAACCACCCCCAAAAAAAGCGGGCCAGATATAAACCCAGCCCGCCGATATATAACTTTATCGCTTGTCAAAAATGGATTACTTCGTCAAAGTATCCGTACAAGTAACTCCATCAGAACGAAGGTAGGTGATGGTGATCGTTCCGTCTGCATTAATAACACCAGTGCCTTCATGACTTAGACATCCCGTACAAGGAGTTTGTTGTGGTACATTAAATGTGTTTGCTCCAGTCATGGTAAAATCAAAGTGAACAGTAGTCGTATTTTCCATTCCATCGTAGTTCAACTCCAAAGGATCGTCGGGGTCTACAGAAATGGTATAATCATACGGACCATAGGTAGCAGAACCACATTGTTGATTTACGGTAAAGTCACCAAGTGCTTTTGTGCGCCATTCGGTTTGACAGAAAGCACCTTCATAGCCAGTGGTACAATCACAAACTCCTTCATTACAAGTACCGTCATTTTGACAAACAACTTCATCGCAAAGATCCACTTCGCAAGATTGGAAGGTAGCTGTCATAAATAGGGTTGCGACAGCAAAGACTAAAAATCTAAAATTTTTCATTTTACATGAATTTAAAAAGTATAGTGCCTACTCTATTTGGTTTTCAGCATCCCCAATATAATGATTTTATAGAAATGTGAGTCCCTGATTCGATATCATCATTTGTTATCCCCAAAAACGTTTACAATATATAAAAATTATTTAATACGAAAGTGTTTTTTGATCAAGTGTTTTGAATAAGATGTTGTTATTTAACTCCTTATACATAAGACTAAACCTTAACGTAAAATAGGTCCGTTTTATAGATTAAGCAAAATACATGATCCTCAACCCTTTCCCTTCGTTGATACAGACCACCGCGATAAGGATGTGGAATGGCAGCACCTTAGTGCTGGTCTGAAGCGCAGCGGAAGACTGAGCGTTTAGCGAACCATGTAACAGCCTGACCCGACGAAGGAGGGAATCGCCCAAATTGTTTATACATTAATCCTCTTCATTATTGGCTAAAAAGCATTTGCTGCAAATGTAAGAGGACTTTCATCAAAAAGATGTACTTTTGTAGCTGCCTTTAAGTCGTATTTGAAAACCGTCGGCATCTATACTTACATGAAAAAGAAACGAACAAATAAAAAGAAAGTAGTGTTAAAAAAAGAGGGATCGAATGTTTCTTTCTGGAAAACAAATAAAAATACACTAATCGGCTTAACAGGAATTATTCTATTATCTTTAGCCGCTTATTGGACTTCTCTAGGCAATGGATTCACGAATTGGGATGATCCTTTTTATGTTACTGAGAATGCATACATAGGGAGTTTAAAAGGAGAAAATCTCAAGCAAATTTTCACCAAAGAGGTGGCCCTCAATTATCACCCGATAACTATGCTTTCCTTAGCGGTAGACTACCAAATGGCCTACAGCGAAAACCCTAAAAATGTCTCGGCTAGCCCATTTCATCGGAGCAATCTGATTTTACATTTACTCAATATCCTATTGGTTTTTGGTTTTATTTTTCGCTTAAGTAATGGGAAAAAACTTGTCGCTTTAACCGCTGCCCTGTTATTTGCTGTTCATCCGATTCATGTAGAATCTGTGGCCTGGATATCAGAACGAAAAGACGTACTCTATGCTTTTTTCTTCTTATCTGGCTTGATCGCTTATCTTCAATACCTAAGTAAACCATTAAAGTTAAAGTATTTACTTTTCACATTCTTACTTTTCTCATTGAGTTGTTTATCTAAACCAACGGCGGTGATGTTTCCTGTAATTCTATTATTAGTTGATTTTTTTATGCGTAGAAAATGGACGCTTCGCAATTTACTTGAAAAAATACCTTTCTTTATTGTCTCTATTTTAATTGGATTAAAAACCATAGCCATTCAATCTACGATGGCTATAGGAAATATAGCTGATCATCATTTAATAGATCGACTAATGTTTGCCTCTTATGGCATCCTAGCCTATTTAGGAAAACTAATTCTTCCTATTCATCTGACTGCCCATTACGCTTACCCCAATTCGCCGTTACCCGTCGTTTTTTGGATAGCTCCGTTCTTGATATTAGGACTTCTTGGATTAATTATTTATTCGATAAAAAAGATTCCAGTCTTAGCTTTTGGACTACTCTTTTTCTTAGTCATGAGTGTGCTCACCCTTCAATTCATTTCTGTAGGTACAGCAATTATTGCAGAACGCTATACTTATATTCCGTTTCTCGGTTTGTATTTTATTATTGGTTATGGAATACATGCACTTTATCACCAACCGCACCCCTCAAGCTGGGTTAAAAAAGGAATTCCTTTTGTGATTATTCTCATTGGAAGCCTTTTAGCCTTTCGCACACATATGCAATGTAAAGTTTGGCAAAATAGTGAGACCTTATGGAAAAATGCGATAACTGTTGCACCTAAGGATGCTAAAGCTTATTCTGGCCTTGCAGATTTTTATATGAAAGAAAAGGGAGATCAAGAAATGGCATTAGTTCATCTAAACAAAGCCCTAGAATTAAATCCTGAAGGAGAGGTCGATGCTTATATCAATCGCTCCACGCTTTACCGTAATATAGGTAATTTTACAAAAGCCCTTAGTGATGCTCAAAAAGCGGTTTCCATAAAAAATACCAATTTTGCCGTTTATAATAATCTTGGCAACACTTATCTCGCTATGAAAAACTTTGATTTAGCGTTGAGTAATTTTGAAAAAGTTCTTGAACTCTCCCCCAATAATCCAATGGGTTTAGCGAATGTGGGTGCTGCGCTTTATGAAAAAAAGGAATACGAAAAAAGCATCCAATATTATGATAAAACCCTAGCTATATCACCCAACTTTGCCAATGCATATCTCAACCGTGCTTTTGCTTATTCTCATATTGGCCAAACACAAAAAGCAATCTTAGATTATGATAGGTTTCTTTCTCTTCAACCGAATCATGTAGAAGCTTATTATTTTAGCGCGAAGGAAAAAATAAAACTTGGTCAATTCTCTCCTGCACTTAATGACTTAAACAAAGCCATCCAGCTAAATCCTTCTGCGAATTACCTTTATAGCACAAGAGCCGAAGTATATAATAGACTTGGACAACCCGACGCGGCTAGAGCGGATTTGCAAAAAGCAGGAATAAGATAACTTGAGATACGACCTTATCCCAAACAGGTATTCATTCAAAATACTCCATTTAGAATTAACATATGACTTGTCTATCGAATGATAAAATAGCCAGTCCTTCTCTTATTCCAGCACCACAAATTTCATAATTTTAGAAAATGGGTTTTGTTTAATTTTTAAATAATAAACCCCACTTATTAACTCTCTTTTTCTTATTGGAATAATATTAACACCAGGCTCTACACTAAACAAAAGATCGGAAACTATACGTCCATTACTATTATAAATACTACACTCAACAATACCCTTCTCCAAGGTTTCATACCGTATATTTAAATCCCTGCCAGACTCAACAGGAACAGGAAAAATTTCCGCTATTCCTTGAATATTTAATTCTAATGTTATCGTATGATGAGTAGTTGAAGTCCCTCCAAAATCAAATTGCACTAATCGATAATAATTTAATCCAATAACAGGAGTTGGGTGAATAAAAGAATAATGCTTAGTGGACGAGGAATTGCCACTTCCTTCCACCCTACCAATAATCTTATAATCTATCCCATTTGAAGAATGTTCAATATTAAAATATGCATTATTTATTTCTGAACTTGTCGTCCAAAATAGATGAGCTAACCGTTGATCCATTTTTCCAGAGAAGTCTAATAAGGTAATTGGTAATATCGAAGGATCAGCATCTGATAAGCCCAAAAAGGAAAAGCCATTATTAAATTGTGCCGTATATGCATAACTTACTCCTGTACCAAAAGGCGTGGCTACATGAGTTTCTATATTCGTATTCGATGCATCAGAACTTTCAAAAGCAACACTACTTTTTACTATAAACAAATCATTTCTATTTTTACCAGTTGTCAATTCCCAAGCATTCAATTCTGTTTCTGAATAATAAAGTGTTACTTCATACATCCCATTAGGATTATTATTAGAAGGAATTATCTCATAGGTTTTATTTAGAAAATTGACGTTTTCAAATACAGTTCCTACTCCTCCATTAAAAGCCCCTAAACCATCTGTACTAATGGTAGCAGTAGTACAACCATAATCATGACTAGATAAATTTTGAATGCGTAAAATTAATTCACCCTCTGGAGATAAAAAATAAACTTCAGAATGTGGTCCTAAATATGCATCTTCAGAAGTTGTTACGATACTAGCAATATCAGTTGCCTTATAGGCAAGCTCTATATTATCAATACAAAAACCAGGATTTACTGCAGAAGATAAGGCATTATTGGTATACCAAACAAATCCAATTTCATCCAATAATTTGGTACTAGAATGTCCTTGCAATTCGCTTAAATTGATAACCCTTGTATTTACTGTTGCACAATTTCCTCCAAAAAACTTTTGATCATTTCCAAAATCAATACTAGGCCCAGGATTTCCTTCAAAATGACGAGTGAAGACCCCATAAACCCCATCAGCTCCGCCTCCTACAGAATAATCAAAGCTCAATTCAAGTTGATCATTGTTTTCTCCTGCATTTAAATCTGTATTACTCAATAACCAAGGATTTCCTCCTTCTACTTCATAACTATTGGTAGCACCACCATCATTAGAAATATAAAAACTATTATTATCACTACAGCAACCGTTGGTCCCTATTACCCACTTATTGGTTGCGCTAAACTGAGATGTTCTCCAATTACCATCTCCATTTTCAAAATCATCAGAAAACAAAACTATCCGATTACCTAATGGCGCAGCGTCATTATCAATAATGGTTATCTCATGAGACTGATTAAATGTTGCGGGAAGAACATCTCCTGAAACAATTTCTAGGTCTATCACTAAACTTTCGTTTGGGTCAGTAGCATTATCATCATAAACGCGCACTGTAAAAGTTTTAGCGACCTCACCTATATTAAAAATTATTGTATTAGAAAGCAATTCCAAATCTAGTCCCATCGTACTAGTACTATTTTCCCAATCAGGTAATAGATTGATAAGAATATTCGAAGTAGCTTCTTTATACAAACTCAACTCAATATTTACATCATGATACTTCATACATCCCACATCAATCGTTCCATCAGATTCTCTTAATCCTACTCCTGGATCGCTGAAATAAACAAAATTATCTTCCGAAGTCGCACAACCAAAACTTGAAAGCAAAGAACTTCTTGTCGTCGTTAATGCATCTCTCATTCTATCTTTCTGACCTTGGGTAAAAGTATTACTACAAGTAGTAAAGCCATAATCCATATAATTCTCATGATTATCTGTTTGATTTCCCAATCCTCCAAGAGCAACAGCCCTATACGGATTACGCGCCTCTGTATCATCACTATCTGAAGTGCAACTATCTGAAGTATTTTCACACGGTATAGATCCAGGATCACTATCAGGAGGAGTGTCGCAAACAAAATCACCATCCGTAAGACAATTATTGTTGGTACAATCTGAAGACCAAGAATGTTTTAAATTTAAATAATGTCCTACTTCATGAATGTGAATCGTTGAATTAAATAAATTAGAACCAAAAAAACGAGCTTCATTGACGATACCATCATAACATGCACCATGAGAAGATGCGAGTGTAGCAAAACCAGCTACCCCACAGTTCGAATTAGGCAAATCACAAATTTCCTTGACTAACCAAATATTCATGTATTTAGTAGGATCCCATTGAATTAAGCCCTTTAACTCGAACCCTTGTGTTGGCGGATTTGTTCCAAAAGCACAATTACTAGTCATCGTTGAAGGAGCATTCCGAAATAAATTTGAAAGTGACGTAGCTACTCTATTTACTCCTAATGTAGGAGCCCCATTAGGGTCTGAAGAGGCCAAACAAAATTCAATTTCAACATCTACACTTGGGATAAGAGGATTGTGCCCATCCGATGAATAATAATTACGATTTCTAAAGGCGTCATTTAAATGAACGATGGCAGAATCAATCTGCTCTTTAGATATATTTTCATCTATTCCTAAAGGCGTCCCCTCTAAATGCATCACATGTACAACCACAGGAATCGTGTAGGTTACATTAGAGCGTACGCCATAATCATCTATATTTTGATTTAGTTTTTTCATTCGTTTTACATAACCTTGCTCCAATGCATCGTCATGATCACGAAAAGCTTCATTAATCGCCCGCATCTCTTGATGTACCTCATCTACATTACAATGATTAATGCGATTCCCTTCATTCGCATTAGGTTGCTCCACTTGGCTATAGAGCCCTTCTCCCTTCAATAAAAAAAAGGCGATGAATAAAATTAAATATTTCATATTAAAAAATTGTCTAGTTGTCTTTAAAATAACAATGACCTACGTATGGTCTAAAACCAATTGGTAAGTCATTTTCAATAAAGTTGGATGTGTTAATAAAAAATTACACCGTTGTATAATTCACAGAGGATTGTACGAATATAAACATCTTTTCCATTTTTATCAAAAAATACATTATTTCTCAAATGAATATTTAAAGTATTTTATTACAAACAATTACTACCGTAAACCTTCTCCACTAACTACATTAATCTTTTTCTCTTTAGATTTTTATCCCAATTTCTATATTCCAATATTTATCCTATTAGGAAAGCAATACATTCATAATTTTTAATAGGAAGGTATAGTTTCTATCAAAATCCTTATTTCGCAAGGGTCTTAACACTTATTAACATAAAAAAAAGAGAAATTTGTTTATTTTTGGAATCCATAATGGTATTGAACGCCAATGCCCTGTGCAATACCACGAATCTGATTTCCTTACATTAACCACTAAAGCTTAAAATTCAATCCATGAAAAAAGTACATCTTCTTTATTTGCTCTCTAGTCTTACGCTCCTTTCCATATGGGGATGTAAACAAAGTACAGACGACGATGGGCCTGCTACCTCTTATAAATACGATTATAAAACCGCTGAAAATGATCCATTAAATAGCTTAATACATACACTAGACAATGGACTCAAAATTTATATGAGTGTCAATAAAAAAGAACCACGATTACAAACAATGATCGCTGTGCGTGCGGGTTCTTCTTCTGATCCCGCAGATGCGACCGGTCTTGCGCATTACCTCGAACATATGTTGTTTAAAGGAACAAGTAATATTGCTTCTTTAAATTGGGAGGAAGAAAAGAAAATTTTAAAACAAATCTCTGATCTTTATGAAGAATACCGAGCAACTACCGTTGCTAAAGATCGAAAAGAAATATATGCTAAGATTGATGCCCTTTCGCAAGAAGCTGCAAAATACGTAGCGGCTAATGAATATGATAAAATGATCTCTTCGCTTGGCGCAAAAGGAACCAATGCATTTACAAGTATCGAACGTACCGTATATGTCAATGACATCCCAGCCAACGAACTCGAAAAATGGTTACATGTCGAATCTGAACGAATGAAAGAATTGGTACTTCGACTATTCCATACCGAACTTGAAGCTGTATATGAAGAGTACAACATTAGTATGGATCGAGATGGGTTTAAATCTTATAAAGCATTTATGAACGGATTATTCCCTAATCACCCTTATGGTACACAAACCACAATCGGTGAAGGACAACATTTGAAAAATCCGTCTATGGAAAAAATCCATGCGTACTTTGACAACTTCTACGCACCAAACAATATGGCCATCGTATTAGCTGGAGATATCGATCCAGATGCTACTGTTGACCTTGTCAAAAAATACTTTGGTGAATATGAGTCAAGAGAAGTTAAACGACCTACATTACCTGAAGCAGGACCGATTAATGGACTTGTCCGAAAAGACGTGAATGGCCCAGAAGCAGCTTCTGTAGATATTTCATATCGTTTAGATGGTGGCGCGGCTTCCGACAATTATATCCTCGCTCAACTTACCGCTGGAATCATGACCAATGGGCAAGCAGGAACGGTAGACCTTAATCTAAATCAAAAGCAATTAGTTGGCTCTGCTACCGCTTACTCTTGGGCACTTAAACAATACGGAATCTTCGGTATTGAAGGCGCACCAAAAGAAGGTCAATCGCTTGAAGAAGTTAAAGATCTTTATCTCGCAGAAATTGAAAAAATCAAAAAAGGAGAATTCGACGAATGGTTGATTGATGCGGTAATCAAAAATAAAAAACTACGAGAAGTCGAACAAATGGAAAATAACCGCGCACGTACAAGCGCAATGATGGATGCCTTCATCATGGATATTCCTTGGAGTGAATACCGAAAAACATTTGATCGAATGTCAAAATATACGAAGAAAGATATCGTAGATTTTGCCAACAAACATTTGAACGAAAACATGGTCATTGTTTATAAAAACAAAACCGAACCAGAGAAAGGAGAAAACGTAGAAAAACCAACGATCACTCCGATCAAATTAAACAAAGACACAACTTCTAATTTCTTCCAAGATTTTGTGAAAATGGAATCGTCTAACTTCAAACCAGACTTTCTTGATTTCAAAAAATTAATCAAATCGGATAAATTGAAAAATGGGGTTCCAATGGATTATATCAAAAATCCAAACAACATGACGTTTAGCTTGAACTACATCGTAGACATGGGTAAAAAACATGACAAACTCCTTCCGATTGCAATTAAATATCTTCCTTTCTTAGGTACAGAAAAATATACTGCGGAAGAATTACAAAAAGAATTTTTCAAACTTGGACTTAACTTTGACGTCTTTAGTGGAGATGATCAAGCCTATGTTACTTTACGTGGGTTAGACGAATCATTAGACGAAGGGGTGCAATTATTTGAACATATCTTGGCGAATGTAAAACCTGATCCTGAGGCATTAAAAAATGTAATTTCAGATATCAAGAAAAAGCGAGCAGATAACAAAAATGATAAACGAACCATCCTAAGAACAGGAATGGTTAATCATGCTAAATTTGGTAAGAAAAATCCGTTTACTGATATCTTGAGTGATGCGGAATTGGCTGCTATTACCCCAGAACAGCTAATCGCTAAAATTAAAGAATTGACTTCTTTTGAACATACCGTTTTCTATTATGGAACTAAAAAAATGGCCGATGCCAAAGCCATCTTAGATAAACACCATAAAGTACCCGAAACATTGAAGCCTTATCCGCAGCCTGTCGATTATCCAGAACTTCCAACAGAAAAAGATGAAGTCGTTTTTGTTAATTATCCAGAAATGGTACGTGCTGAAGTCTTAATGATTTCTAAGGGTTCTGAAACATTCAACATGGATGAATACATCATGAATAATGTATATAATAATTATTTCGGAGCAGGACTTTCATCTATCGTTTTCCAAGAAATTCGAGAGTCTAAAGCATTGGCTTATTCGGCTTATGCTTGGAGTGGAAATCCACGTTATGCTGATAAAGCACATTACCTTCAAGCTTATGTAGGTACGCAGGCGGATAAATTACCAGACGCAGTGAATGGCATCAAAACCATCATGGAAGATATGCCTGTAGTAGAAGAACAAATTGGTCAATCACGTTCGTCTATTCTTAAACGAATTGAGTCGGAAAGAATTACTAATGATGATGTATACTGGACAATGCGTCGAAATAAATTACTTGGTTTTGATCGAGATATTCGTCAAGACACTTATAATAAATTTAAGTCTGGTGGTGCTGAACAAGGTTCTATCGTAGAAGATCTAAAAAAATTCCAAGCTGAAAATATTAAAGGCCGAAAATATACCTATTTAGTCTTAGGTGACAAATCAAAATTAAATATGGATTTCTTAAAAAATGTAGGTCCTATAAAAGAACTGAGCATGGAAGAAGTCTTTGGCTACTAAGCTAAAAATCATACAAATCAACATACTAAAAAAGCTTTTCTGTAGAGATACAGAAAAGCTTTTTTTATTGGATATTTTTTCTGTATTTTCAATTTTTATTTTGACCTTAAGGAATCTTTTATGTACAGAAAAATCAATCATTTTACTTTCTATTTTATCATTTGTACGGTAGTCCTCTCCTGTTATCCTTTAAGTACAGGCTCTATTAAATGGCGGATTACTTGGGATAAAGAAAAGAAAAAAGGGAAACAAGAATTTATGTCGAAAGAAATCCAAACGGCAAATTCTGACAAACCTAATATTATTATTCTCCTTGCGGATGATTTGGGTAAATACGAAGTTTCTGCTTATGGTGCTGATCATATTCATACTCCACATATGGATCAAATAGGAGCTGATGGTGTGGTCTTTGAAGAAGGCTATGTGACCGCTCCCACTTGCGCACCATCTAGGGCTGGAATCATGACGGGCAGACTACAAAACAGATATGGTTTTGAAACACAACTAATGGAGTTTTATCCGACCAATATGATCGAATATCTTTCTGGTAAATACCTTACCGATACTGGTGATTTTGTACTTACCTCAAAACCAGTCTATCCTAAAGAATGGCAAGTACATAAACAAGGTGTCCCTCCTACCGAAATTAACCTCGCTGAAATTTTAAAAAAATACGGCTATAAAACAGGCATCACTGGAAAATGGCATTTAGGCTCCTCCAAAAATCATGCTCCCGAAAATCGAGGGTTTGATTATCAATATGGTTTTCACGGCGCTTTTTCTTGGTTCACGCCAGAAGAACATTGGACTGGAGTGATTAATCACTACCATGATAGTTTTAGTGCTAGACACCAATGGAAAAATGGGCGAAAGAATGAAGGGGCAATTACGGAAAACGGTACGGTAATAAGAGAAGAAGAATATCTGACTTTTGCCATTCGAGATAAAGCCATTGATTTTATTGAAGAAAACAAAGAAGATCCTTTCTTTTTGTATTGTGCATTTTCGGCGCCACATGTTCCATTCCAAGCACCTGTAGATTATTATTGTCAATACAGCCATATTGAAGATGAAAATAAAAGGGTTTATTATGCAATGATTTCGGCATTAGATGATGCTATAGGAGACATTCATCAAAAGATAAAAGACTTAGGTTTAGAAGACAATACCATCATTTATGTACTTAGTGATAATGGCGGTGCCGCCTACACTGGCGCGACCGAAAATGGTCCACTTAAAGGAGGAAAACTCATGCAATTTGAAGGCGGCATTAATGTTCCTTTTATGATGAAGTGGCCTAAAAAAATACCCGCAGGTCTTCGATATAAGAACCCTGTATCTTCCACAGATATTTTTACCACATCGGTCTTAAATGCAGGAGGAGATCTTCCTAGTGATCGAAAATACGACGGAGTAGATTTGATTCCTTTTTTAACTGAAATAGAAAAAGGAGAACCGCATCAACAACTCTTTTGGAGAGCCGATCATGTATGGGCAATGAGAGATGGTGATTACAAGTTCATCTTAAGTATACGAGATGGGTGGGCCGAACTTTACAATTTAAAAACAGATAAATCTGAAGAAATTAATTTGAAAGAACAAATGCCTGATCTCTTTGAAACGCTAAAAGAGAAACATGAAATTTGGCAAAAAGAAAACTTACCTAAAAAACCCATGTGGCCGCGAATTATGGATCATAAATTTGTGATCGATGGAAAAGAATATTTGTTCCCTGCATAAATCAATCTTCTATGAAAAAAATCATCCTGTTTTTCATCCTTAATATTATCGGACTTTCGCTCTTCGCCCAAAGACCCAACATGCACCTTAAAACCAAAATTGGAATCCAAGGGGAAACCATCCTATATAAACAAGATTCAATTACAAAAGAATACTTCGGTGGTTTTATGGGAGGCTTTGGCTTCAGAGTAATGCAAAAGAGAAAAATGGCAGAAATCGGTTTTGATTTCATTAGAAGCTTTTTATTCATTGAAGATCTAGATTCAAATGATATCGAATTTAAATTAAATTCATTTAAATTGCCCGTAACATTGGGTTATGTTACTACTAAAAAACCATTGGTTAAACATTTCCTTTACGCAGGTCTTGTTCCTGTGTTTAAGGTAAAATCTAAAGTCTCATTATTAGGCTCTCCAAATAATGAATCCTTTAAAATAAAACCTAAAGATCTAGGATTTAATAGTCTCACCTTTAATATGCGCTTTGGTACTCAATTAGATATTGCTCGATTTAATATTGACTTCAATTATGATCTTGGATTAAATAAAACGATAAAGGAAACTTTCCGAACACAAACTCATGCCTTAACATTTACTATTGGCTTAGCTTTTTAGATTAAATAAGTGATTAATTACTTATCCTAAACTTTTCCCACATAAGCTTTAAAATATTCCATAGCTTCCATAAATTTCTTCTTATAGGTTCTACCTAAAGGTAATTTCAAGTTATTAATTTTAACAAAATTGCTTCCGATTTCTTCTATATGAATTAAGGAGACTGCATAGCTTTTATGAATTCTACAAATATAAAAAGGGAAAACCACTTCGAGTGCAGAAAGTGTTTGTCGGCTTAGAATTCGTTTACCTGAAACTTTAAAGTAATTTACATAGTTTTCGTCTTTTTGTAAATATGCTGAATTTCATTCCAAGAAAATTGGTAGGTTTTCGTACCACTTTTAACATAGACTTTATTGGTGAGTTGAGCTATTTTTTTTGCATATAAATCTTGGTTTTGTTCTTGTTTGGCTTTGACCCGATCACAAGCTTTTAAGAATCTAGGAAAGAGAATTGGTTTG
>JAHDCJ010000071.1:0-7755 GCA_020629935.1 Saprospiraceae bacterium
CGAAAAGCACCTTTACTGTCCTATTGCGACATTTTTTTATTATCCATAACATTATGTTAAATAGGAATCTTCTTTCTTTTGTGGCTTATTTATCTTTATGATTAAATCATCAAAACCTATGCTCAAATCACTATTCGTTTCTTCGTCAATTGCATTTGCTGCCTTTTGTATTGGCTATATTTTTATTGGCAAATTAGCTTTGTGGAGTGCGTTGGGATTAGGCCTGAGTGCGGGTACTTATTTGTTATTCTTCGCAGCTCTTTTTATAGTTCCTACTGCAAGAACAAGCGCAAATTTACCTTTAGTTAGTTTAGCCATTTTATTAGGTGTTGGAATCAGTATTTATGGTTATTTTATTACTCCAATGACGATCTCATTCTTACCTCTAATACTTAGTATTTCCACTGGTTTTGCTTGGCTAGTTTATATTTTTTGGTATTCAAAATTCACAAATAGAAATGATAAGGATTTAAAAAAAGGAAGCGTACTCCCCTACTTTGAGTCGAAAAATGAAAATGGTGAAATAGTGAATAGTAATCACTTTAAAGGTAAACATACCGTATGGTTGTTCTTTAGAGGAAATTGGTGCCCCTTATGTATGGCTCAAATCAAAGAAGTGGCTAATCAATATCAAGAAATGGAAAAAAAAGGAATTCAAACGGTATTAATAAGCCCTCAACGAGAAGGACACACTAAAAAACTCTCCACTCAATTTAATGTCCCTTTTAAATTTTTGGTTGATGCAGATTTTACCATTGCAAAGCAACTCGGACTTTTACATAAAGGAGGCTTGCCATTTGGACTTCAAGTTTTTGGATATGATTCTGATACGGTAATGCCAACCGTTTTAATTACAAATAAAAATAACGAACTCATCTATGTAGATCAAACCGAAAACTATCGAGTACGACCAGAACCGTCCTCCTTTTTAAAAGTCGTGGAAGATGACTTAAAACGTACTTCTTAATCCCATTAAAAAAACGCTTGTTAAAATTAATTTTTAACTCCACTCACAGCGGTAAATGATCAGAAACTTGGAATCTTTCTAAATTAATAATATTGGATTATTCAATCTAAATAGAATTCATTTTTTTGTGGATTTAATGTAACTTCAACCCATAAGTAAACCGTTTTGAAAAAATAGTTTTACGCTTTTTTTTGCTAAAAGCATTTTTTTAATCTAAACGAAAATGATAAAACAACTCCTCTTTTACTTAAAAGTTTCTCGACCTGGTCTTTGGTTCGCTACAATCTGGTTATATTTATTACCTACTAGCCAAATGAATGAAATCTTAAGTTCCCCTGCTTTTTGGTATGGATTGTTTTATGTCTGCTTTCCTTTAAATTTTATGGTCTATGGGTGGAATGATATGGTAGATATTGAAACAGATGCCCACAATAAAAGAAAGGATAGCTTCTGGTTTGGCGCAAGAGGATCTAAAGATCAATTAGCAGGACTTTGGAAACCCATTTTAATTACTCAACTCTTATTTTATACACCAATGATTTATTGGGGAGGTTGGAAAATGATTCTTTTGTTTATGGGTTTCTTATTAATCAATGGACTTTATAACTTACCTACGAATGGCTTACGCGCCTTCCCTCCATTAGAGCTATTTTGTCAAGTAGGTTATTTGTTGATTGCCCCTTTAAGCATTTTAGTTAATGAAACTTTAATATTACCAATTTGGACATTTATCTACCTGTTTTTATTTGCCATTCAATCACATTTAATAGGAGAAGTCATGGATATTGAGCCGGATAAAAAAGCGGGTAGAAAAACAACAGCTACTCTTCTTGGCGTTCAAAAAACGAAACTTCTCATTATTTTTATTGTGTCCTTGGAAGTCGCCATTTTGCTTTTCGTTTTTAATGAATTCTATTTTGGATTGTTCCTTGGCCTTGCCTTAGTCTGGCTATTGATCGATTTGTTTATTATTTATAAAACTCAAATTTATTCCTTAGGACAAATGAAATTTTTCGCTTTAATGTCCAATTTTTCGGCTTTAGGAAGCATGGCTTATGTATGGCATTCTGGATGTTTATTAAACTAAGGTTTTGGCAATGACAATAGAAAAAATCAAAAAAACAAATCCTATCATTCGTTGGTTCTTAAGATTACTATTTATAATCCTTTTGACTTTAGGAATAGTCCTTGTTTTGAACTGGACATTCATTACACGTGCATTAACCTATCCATCTGAAACAGATATAACAGAAACTGAGTGGTATACTCCAATGGCTCAAATTAAAGGAGACCACTACCCTATTTTCATATCATCAGATTCAAGCCATATTTCAAAAGAAACGATTGCTAAATTAACGAATTATGTAGAAGATAAAAACACACATGCCTTATTGATTTGGCATAAAGGATATTTGATTCATGAAGCATATTTTGAACCTTATAATCAAGAAACTAAAACCAATTCCATGTCGATGGCCAAAACCATAGTAGCTTTATTAATAGGCATTGCTATTGAAGATCAACTCATCGGTTCTGAATTGGACAAAGTGGCAAAATATATCCCTGAATGGCAGAATGATGCACGTAATCAAATACGTATTATTGATTTACTACAAATGCAATCTGGCTTAAGAAACCAAGATCAAGGGGAAGATTTTCAATCTGATTTAATTAAAATGTTTCTAGGCGTTCAAGTAGAAAAAGTAGCGTTAAACATTCCTTTAGAGAAAAAACCCAATACGATTTTCGAATATAATAATGCAAATACACAAATCCTTTCCATCTTACTTGAAAGAGTAAGTCGTCAGCCTTTTGAACAATATTTAAGTGAAAAACTTTGGCAACCGCTCGGCGCGAATGATGCCCAATGGTGGATGGACACCAAAGCGGGTATGCCTAAAACATTTTGCTGCTTTTTTGCAGAAGCACGAGATTGGTTGCGTATAGGGCAACTTATTTTACAAAAGGGAAACTGGCAAGATCAACAATTAATACCTACCCTATGGATTGAAAAAATGATTAGCCCAAGTCCGCTAGAAAACGATTATGGTTTTCATATATGGACCTTATATAAAGATGGCGGAGAACGTCAACAATACCGTAGCGAAATGTATAATAGTAATGAGGTGATTAGCATTGATGGGGCAAGGAAACAACATGTCTTTATTTTACCGTCAAAAGAATTGATGATTTTACGTACAGGAAATAAACCACCCAAATGGGACGAATCAGTCCTTGTCAATATTATTTTATCAGATTTAGAATAACTTTTTTTATAATAAACAAATAGCTGAAAGCCTTATATTTAGGCGCGTATAGGCATTCGTTTTTGATGAAATTAGAATAATTTGGTTTTTATTTATATGAAATAAAAGAAAATCAAGCATCTATCACATATTTTGCTTATCTTTGCGGTGTTATTTGGTCAATTATTGTTGAGATACAATAAGATATGCTTTTTTATCGCAATTACATTTTTGACTTTCTTTTATTATTATAATTTTTTTCTAATGAACATTTTTGTAGCAAAATTAAACTACGACACAAACGAGTCAACTCTTCAATCAGCTTTTGAACAATTTGGCGAAGTAGATTCAGTTAAAATCATCATGGACAAATTCACTGGCCGATCTAAAGGATTCGGTTTTGTTGAAATGGCAAGTGATGATGAAGGACAAGCAGCTATCGACGCACTTAACGATCAAGAATTAGATGGTCGCACAATTGTAGTTAAAAAAGCAGAACCAAGAGAACGTAGAAGCAATAATAACAACCGTTTCAATAACCGGTATTAATATTATTTTGATAGGTTTATCCTATCCTCTTGAAATTATTGAAGCTTTCCTTTGGGAAGCTTCTTTTTTTTGCCTCCTACCCAAAATATAGTTAATCCTCATTTTCATAAATTATTTCTCCAAAAATCAGGGAAGATTTGAAAGTTAAACTTATCTTCACGAGATAAAATACATTTAAATGAAATTTACTGAAATACCTTACCTACGTCCTGAAATCGATTCTTTTGAAACTGAATTTAGAACGTTGATCACAGAATTTAGAGAAGCAACAACTGTAGATACAAAAAATGCAGCTTTAGATAAAATTTATGCTTTTAGAGGCGAATACGATACCATGTATCAATTGGCTAATATTAAATACACTACCAATACTGCTGATGATGCCTTTCAAAAGGAAGTGGATTTTTATAATAAAGTGAATCCGACTAATGAAAAAATGATCAATGAGTTTTATCAAGCTTTATTAGATACTGAATTTAAAGAGGAACTTAAAGCTAAATGGGGATCTTATATTTTTGATCTTGCTCGTTTGAAAATGACCGGGTTTGATCCTTCTATTATTGAAGAACTCAAAGCACAAAATAATCTAGGTAGTGAATACATTAAATTAAAGGGTACAGCTAAAATCCAATTTAATGGAGAAGAATTAAATCTGGCAGGTATTGGAAAATACTTAGTAGACGAAGATCGAACCGTTCGGAAAAATGCACATGAAGCTCGATGGAAATTCTTTGAAAGTAAAGGCGAGGAAATAGACCAAATTTATGATAAACTGGTCAATCTTCGACATGCAATGGCTAAAAAAATGGGCTTTGATAATTTTGTAAAATTAGGTTATATCCGCTTAGGTCGATCAGACTACGATGAAACAATGGTAGCTAATTTTCGAAAACAAATTGTAGAGCATATCGTGCCGCTTTCTCGTCAATTACGAAAAAGACAACAAGCGCGATTAGGATATGAAAAGCTGTATGACTATGACTTGGGCTATCAATTTACTTCTGGAAACCCAAAACCTAAAGGTAGTCCTGAAGAAATCTTAGCCAAAGGACAAAAGATGTATAAGGAGCTTTCTCCTGAAACGAATGACTTTTTTAATTACATGCTTGACCATGAGCTTTTAGACGTCATCAATCGCCCTGGAAAAGCGGATATGGGCTACTGTTGGGAATTAACCAAATATAAACACCCATTTATTTTTGCCAACTTTAATGGTACCTCTGGAGATATTGATGTACTTACCCATGAAGCAGGTCATGCTTTTCAATATTTTTCAAGTAGAGATTATCAAATCACGGAATATCGTTGGCCAAGCGCAGAATCTGCGGAGATACATTCTATGTCTATGGAATATTTAACATATCCTTGGATGAAAGGTTTCTTTGAAGATGATGCAGAAAAGTATTTTTTCGCTCATATCAATGCCTCTTTGCTATTTATGCCTTATGGATGCGCCATTGATCATTTTCAACATATTGTTTATCAAAACCCTGAAATGACGCCAAATGAGCGTGCAGCTGCTTGGAAAGAAATGGAAGCCCTTTATCTTCCAGATTGGAAGTATGATAATAATCTTTATTTAGAAGCAGGTCGTTTTTGGCAACGACAAGGACATTTGTTTGAAGATCCTTTCTATTATATTGATTATGTATTGGCAGGTATGTGTGCCATTCAATTTTGGCAAAAGAATCAAAAAGATAGCGCACAGGCTTGGGGTGATTATTTACGCTTATGCAAAGCGGGAGGAACCAAACCTTTCTTAGGCTTAGTAAAACTAGCAAAACTCAACTCTCCTTTTGAAGATGGGGTAGTAAAAGGAATAGCAAATGACCTTAAAGCATATTTAGAAAAAATAGACGATACTAAGTTTTAGTATCATGTGGAAATAAAAAAGGGGCTTGTATAATATTATACAAGCCCCTTTTCTATTTTAGATCAATTATTTATCGTCTAGAATATCCTTTAAATTGGCTGGACTATAATTTATAGATTTTAAGGTTTTATCGTCTGATTTTCTATAGACTAAAAATAAGCCATCCTTTTCTTTATAATAAGAAGTCGTACCATCTTTATCAAAGTAATGTTTTATTGTTGCTTCAGCTTCTTCTATTGTCTTACACGCCTTACTCATATTAGATCGTTGTACTTCATCAAACAAGGTTTTGAATTTATCTGCTAGACCAAATTCTAATACGGCACCTGAAAGTACATATTGAATATCACAAAGCGCATCCGCAATTTCGACAAGATCGTTATCTGCTATCGCTTCTTTTAACTCGTCAACTTCTTCTTTAAGCAATTTAACACGCAAATCACATCGACCAGAAGAAGGAATCTGAGGTTTGTCTAGGACAGGATGCTGAAAAGTAGTATGGAATGCCGCTACTTGATTTAGTGGATCAATTTTATCAAATTTAGTCATGTTGTTTTTTTTGCAAATTTATAAAAAAGTGGCTAAAGTTAAAGCCATCATTTCGATTAATGCAACTATCCTATTTTATTCTTGTCCTTTAGGAAACAAATTCTTTAATCAAAATTAAAAATTATGAACACCTTTTTTAAAAGGGAGTTAATTTTAATTCTCTTATCACAAATATTGTTTATTACTTTTTTATCTGCTCAAATAGAAGAAATGGAAGTAGATGAGAAGCGTCACAGTGAGTTAAACACACTAATCAAAGGCAAAGTACATCATGGAGTTTATTTAGGATTACACGTTTATGGTGGCCCAATGGAAAAATCGCCTACCCTTTTAATAGGAGGAGATCTAGCTTGGATTGCTAATCGTAGCCTTGCTATTGGATTTACTGCCTCCGCATTATATTCCGAGCATACCCCCAATTTACCTGATTATAGCGAAGACTTTTTTGTAACAGGTGGTTATGGGGGCTTATTATTAAAACCGATTTTATTCCCCAAATTACCCGTTCATCTTACCCTACCCGTTCGAATTGGTGGAGGTGCTATGGTTATTGGAGATCCAGATCAAGTGGATTATGATTTGGATAATATTGACCCCATTTTTGTATTAGAGCCAGGTTTAGAAATTGAATTTAATTTACTCAAAAGATTGCGGATTGGTGTAGGTGCACGGTATAGGTACACTTCAGATATTAAATTCGATGACTTCGAAAAAGATATATTAAGAAATTGGTCTGCTGGGGTTTCGATTATGGCAGGTAGATTCTAAACATTTATGCTTTGTAATTTTGCTCCGATGGTTTAATGAAATCATTGGAGCTTTTTTAATTTAGTATACGCTAATAGGACCATTCACTAATGCTTGTGTTACAAATTAATATTTAATTACAGCAACTATTCTAAAAAAGATTAAGCTTCCTCAAGCTAAAGACAGCCTTCAATGATAAAAAACATCTTACTTTTACAAATGTAAAAGCAACGCCATCATATATCTTTTCGTTTTTAATATGTCACACCAATTGAAAACACCAAATTAACAAACTATGAAATTAAGCACTACCCTATTTTTCATTCTTTTTTCTACGCTAGTCTTTAGTCAAACCACCTACAATTTCACTCCAAATCAAAATGATGAACAAATGTCATGTGAGATGATAATCTATGATAGTGGTGGCCCTACAGGAGATTACATGAATAATGACAGCTCATTCCTTACTATTCGTCCTCTTTTTTTCGTTAATGAATTTATTCAACTTTCTGGAACCATAGATTTAGAATCTAATTTTGATCAATTGCTTGTATTTGATGGATTAGACAGCAATGCTCCATTAATTTGGAATGGAACTGGAAATGTAACACTTCCAGATAATCTTCGCGCAACCAATCAAGATGGTGCTTTAACCTTATTTTTCCGAAGTGATCCTAGTGTTACTCAAGGAGGTTTTGAGCTATTTGCAACTTGTGTGGATTCCACATTTACAAATCCTCCAACAACTGGAAATAGCTCTATTATTGAGACCTGCCAATCTACTTTCTATGACTCTGGAGGACCAAATGGCCCTTATATGAATT
>JAHDCJ010000071.1:7855-10474 GCA_020629935.1 Saprospiraceae bacterium
TCGTAAAAGATGGCTATGCTTTTAATGCCTATTGTGTAGATGCTCAAATTCATGGAAGTATTATCCATGATTCTGAAATTGAAAATTGTGCTACAGATCCAAACGAAGGAGCTATACCATCCGTCCTCGTACAGACTTCAGGTGATGGAGAATATTATGGTATTAGTGGCACAGATGGTACATATAAAATAGCAGTAGATTCTGGAACTTACAATTTAAATGTATTGGTAGATGAAACCATTTGGGAGGTTTGTAATAACAACATACCCGTTTATGCAGATGGTGATCAAGATTCTATTGCTGTCGATTTTCACATACAACCATTAATTGATTGTCCTGTATTATCCGTTGATCTTTCTACCCCTTTATTACGACGATGTTTCTTTAATACCTATATAGTAAATTACTGCAATACAGGTACTATTGAAGCCAATAATGCCTACGTAGAAATTGAACTAGATGAGCATATGTCTTATAATAATTCATCTATACCATTAAGTAGTCAAAATGGTAATACCTTAGTTTTTGATATAGGCACTATTCCATACAATACGTGTGAAACCTTTTCTTTTGGTGTCTATCTAAGTTGTGATGCAGATTTAGGTGATGCAATTTGTACAGAAGCTACAATTTATCCAAATGATCCTTGTGAAACGCCATCTTCTGAATGGGATAAATCTTCCGCTGTGGTAGATGGTTATTGTCAAAGTGATGAATTTGTTATTTTAACAATTACCAATGCAGGAGAAGATATGGACGAACCACAAGAATGGCGTTTATATGAAAACGGTGTTTTAGTAGATCAAGGTACTTATCAATTATTGGCCAATGAGACGGAAACATTTACGATTCCAGCCAATGGAAGTACTTGGCAATTACAAGCCGATCAACATCCTTTACATCCAGGAAATAGTAATCCCAACGCTATAATTGAAGATTGTGGAACAGACGGAGGAGGAAATTCTGCGCAAGGTTTTGTATTAATTTTCCCACAAGATGACGCCGATCCTTTTGTAGCTATTGATTGTCAGGAAGTGATTGGAGCTTGGGATCCAAATGATAAAGCGGCTTTACCTGTGGGTTATGGAGCACCTCATTATATTGAAGCAAATACAGATTTAGATTATAAGATTCGATTCCAAAATACAGGAACAGATACAGCCTTTAATATTATTGTTAGAGATACCTTATCTGGTCTATTAGATATTACAACTCTTCGACCTGGAGCTAGTAGTTTTCCATATAATTTAAGCATTGAAGAAGAAAACATTTTAGTGTTCCGATTTAATAATATTATGCTTCCCGATTCGAATGTAAATGAAGCCGCATCGCATGGATTCTTGAAGTTCAAAATTAGTCAAATGCCTGATTTAGCTGATGACAATGTTATTGAAAATAGTGCAGCCATTTATTTTGACTTTAATAAACCTGTCATCACCAATACGGTAATGCATACTATTGGACAAGATTTCATATTACATACGGAAGTCGTTTTTGATCAAAGCGTCAAGCTTTCTGTAGCTCCAAATCCTATGCTATCACATAGTGAATTTAGATTATCAAAATCATTTAATAATCTACGTATAGAATTGTATGATTCAGTAGGACGTTTAGTCAGCGAACAAATATCTAATGAAGGAAATCGCTTAGTACTTCAAAGAAATAAGTTGCCACAAGGGCTTTACTTTTATAAATTATTCAGTGGGAATGAGGCAATAGCTAATGGAAAAATTTTGATGAAATAAAATCATTATTCTTCCTCTAAGATAGATTCCTTTTCTTCTGTGTCCGGTGCAATAAAACCATCTATTGCATCGGGCTTTTTGTTTTTAGGCTCCATATCCTCTGGTGGAAAGAACTTTTTATTGAAGACTAAAATAGTGACAGCACCAATAAAAATAAAGGAATCTGCTAGATTGAATATAGCACTGAAAAATAAAAATCGTTGTCCACCTTTAAATGGAAACCATTCTGGAAAGGTGCCTTCAAACATAGGAAAATAAAGCATGTCGATAACTTGCCCATGAAACCAAGGGGTTGGTGCATTGGGAATAGCATTATCTATTAATACCCCATAAAAAACACTATCAATACCATTTCCAATGGCGCCACCTAAAATTAAAGCCAAGCAAAAGAGAAAACCTGGATGTGCTTTTTCTTTGATTTGTAAATAGAAAAAATAGCCTAAACCAGAAATTGCAATAATTCTAAAGACAGAAAGAATCAATTTTCCATAATCTCCAGCTATAGTAATTCCAAAGGCCATCCCTGGATTATGGATGTAATGCAATCGAGCCCAATCCCAGCCAAACCATTTGAGTTCTCCAGCTACGCCATAATCCATATAGGTATATACCGCCATTTTTGAAATCTGGTCTAGGAGAATGGCTATAAGGCAAACGATAAGATATTTATTGATTTTCATCGGCGACAAAGGTACAAAAAATCCGATTTTAAGAAAGTCTAAAATCAAATTTTAAGAAAGCTTTAAAATGATAGACAATTTCTTTGAATGTCAAAATTGACGGCTTATCTTGCATTTATGCCGTGGACTTGGAAAAAACATAGTATACTATTTGGCTTTATCTTGTTGATAATCAACCTCTTTTATGGTGTTCA
>JAHDCJ010000071.1:10574-21687 GCA_020629935.1 Saprospiraceae bacterium
TATTGGCCGTTTCTGCCATTTTCTTTTTCCAACAAATGAATTGGTTTTCATATAAAGAAAAATACCGTTTACATCATGTAGTTCCTTATCTAATTTCCTTAGGATTAATGAGTGCCATTTTAGTACTTTGGTATAGCTTTTCTATATGGTATAATACCAAACACGGCGGGGAAATATTTCTGAATACGACCTTCCCAATTTGGTCAGAAGAAAATATGAATAAATTGACGTACACCCTATTTCGTACGTTCTATTTTTGGCCGAAATATTACTTTGGGGCATTTGCTTCTATTGGTATTTTTCTCTTAGGACCTTTTGTCTTATTTACAAAATATCAACCTGACAACTTCTTTAAATCCATGGTTGTTTTGTGTTTTATTGGCGCATTGGGAATTTATCATTTATGGTTTTATCAATACCAAGATCACGATTATTATATCATACATTCATTTCCATATATACTCTTTCTTTTATTGGCGGTAGTCTTTATTCTAAAGACTCATTTTTACAAAATGGATCAATCAATGAGCTTTAGGGTTATTGTAATTGCTTTTATCCTATTTAATATTTTTTCGTCGAAAAAAACACTAGAAGATCGTTATGGAGGTTATCTAGATTATACCTTTAATCCTGCACTCTCCTCAGATGGATTTCAAGGTTTTTTAAATAAAAATGGAATAACTAAAGAAACTAAAATAGTGAGTGTACCTGATTGGACTCCCAATGCTAGTTTATACCTCATGGACCAACCTGGTTTTACCGAATGGAAAGATAGTCAAGGACGAAGAATTGGTGTAGAATCGATGTATCGTTTTATCCAACAAGGCGCTCATTTTCTTGTGGTCGATAATAAAAAAATGTTTACTAAAGACGGGGCGGAATTGCCTTATATACAACGTGAGTACTTACAACCTTTTTTACAAAACAAGGTGGGCGAATACGAAGGCTTATACCTTTATGATTTAAGAGATATTTTGAAGTAAATTGTTATGGCAGGAAATTCATTTGGAAAACTTTTTAAGATCAGCACCTTTGGTGAATCACATGGTATAGCTATTGGAGTGATCATTGACGGATGTCCTTCAGGTGTTTCTATAGATCTAAATTTTATTCAAGAAGAAATGAATCGTAGAAGACCAGGGCAATCAAAGATTGTTACCCAGCGAAAAGAAGGCGATGTGGTAGAAATTTTATCTGGTGTTTTTGAAAATAAAACTACGGGCACCCCTATTTCTTTGCTTATTCGAAATGCAGATGCGAAGTCAAAAGATTACGATCATATCAAAGATAAATATCGACCTTCTCATGCTGATTATACCTATCAAATAAAATATGGAAATCGAGATTATCGTGGTGGTGGACGTTCTTCTGCAAGAGAAACAGCAGCAAG
Organism: Saprospiraceae bacterium; assembly: GCA_020629935.1. Taxonomy (GTDB): domain Bacteria; phylum Bacteroidota; class Bacteroidia; order Chitinophagales; family Saprospiraceae; genus JAHDCJ01. Next base: position 11,965 of record JAHDCJ010000071.1, read on the forward strand.
AGTAGCCGCTGGATCTATCGCAAAGTTATGGTTAAAATCACAAGGCATTTCGATTCAAGCTTATGTCGATCAAGTGGGAGAAATAAGGTTAGATAAAGCCTATCAATTCTTAGATCTTTCTACCATTGAGGACACCCCTATTCGATGCCCAGATCCTTTGAAATCGGAAGAAATGATTGATTTGATTAAACAAATACGTAAGGCTGGAGATACTATTGGTGGCGCTGTATTTTGTGTAGCTCAAGGTGTTCCTGTAGGCTTAGGAGAACCTGTATTTGATAAATTGCACGCGGATTTAGGAAAGGCGATGTTATCAATTAATGCCTGTAAAGGATTTGAATATGGCTCGGGTTTTAGTGGCATTTCAATGAAAGGTTCGGAGCATAATGATCCATTCTTAGTAGAGGAAAATAAGGTAAAAACAAGCAGCAATTTTTCGGGGGGAATTCAAGGAGGTATTTCTAATGGAATGGATATTTATTTTCGTTTAGCGTTTAAACCTGTAGCTACTATTGTTCAAGATCAACAATCAATTGACCAAAATTTGACGTCTACGCTGGTAAAGGGAAAAGGACGACATGACCCCTGTGTTGTACCTAGAGCAGTGCCCATTGTAGAAGCAATGTGTGCTTTAGTTTTGGCGGATCATTTACTACGATTTAAGGCATATACCCAATAGATTCTTTTCTATTTAATTAGATTAATTACTAGAGAAATGAATTTGAAGTTTACTCTCATCTTCTAATTTTAGCGTTTTATGATTCGCTTCAATTATTGAAAATATTACGGGTGTTGGGGACTCATTTTCTATGGGATCTTCAGTGAGTGTTAGGGTCTTTTTATCTAGATCAACCACATAGGTGCCTTTGTACGGTCTACCCGTTCCGTCATCTGCTGAATACGTCTTATTGGCATTTAATTGATAAAAGGTTTTCCCTTTCATCTGATCAAGATAATTACCTAATTTTTTTAATTGATCTTCACTAATACTTCTTGCTTTTTGATAACCATCTAAATGATATCCTGTCATAATCCATTTCTTTGCTAAATCTTTTGAAAGATCAAAAGCAATTTCCTCTTGATTAGGTGTATTCGGATTTTGAGGATGGTCTTCAGAGGCATTATTACAAGCCAAAAATATACAAGTAGATAATAAAAAGATCAGGTAACGATTCATGGCTATTGTTTAGTTTTTTCGAAAGTAAAAACGAGTCCATCCTCTGGATAACGCATCGTTAGATTTTTCTGTCCAAGATGCTTTACTTCATATTCAATTTTACGTACTTCCCCTGCTCCCTTTGTTTCTTCTAAAATCAGTTGGTTAACTTTTGGGTATAGTACAAAATTTCCAGAGTTACTTTGTGGTAATCCCGTGTTTAATTGATAAGTCTTATCCTTATTAAAAGTGATTTTATACTTGTCAATTAAAGGGGCAAGGAATTTATTCTTTAGTTTTTCTTTTTCCTCATCTGTCATAGTAGGAAAATCTTTGTATCCAGTAATATCAAAAGATTTAAGGACCCAAAGTCCGATTAAACCTTCTTCATTTAATGCTACCGTCACATCATCTTTAGGTAAAGAAGTAGTACTTGGTTTTGTTGATGGAATGGTCTTTGTCGGTTGGTTATCAACTTGTTGATTTTCTCCAGAATTGCAAGCGGAGAAAGAAAAAATAAGGAGTATAAGTCCTAAAAATAGTTGTTGTTTCATGATAATATTTTCTAGAACGAAATTACATAATATTTTTATAAAAAAAAGAGAGAATTTCATGCTTTCTATATTAACTATTTAGAAAGTATCTTTTGACTCATTATATTATTTAATTTCAGACAAAAAATAAAGGGCAAGCCAACGGCTTACCCTTTTCCATCCAAGCAGATTTATTTATCTGCAATTGATTAAATCTTAACTACCGCACATCAAACAATCAGGATCGTCGATGTTACAAGCAGCACCTTCATTGGCGTCTAATTCGTTTACTTTAGTTCCATCTTCAGAATTTACATATTGACGTTGGTGTTTGTCACTTAATGTAAATTTAATAGGATCTACCGCAGCTTTACTTCTTAAGTAATACATTCCTGTTTTTAATCCTTTTTGCCAAGAATAGAAATGCATACTTGAAAGTTTAGCAAAAGTTGGATTCTCGACAAAGAGATTCATACTTTGACTTTGACAGATAAAGGCTCCACGATCTGCGGACATATCAATGATTACTTTCTGTTTTACTTCATAAGCCGTTTTGTACAATTCTTTAAGGTCTTGTGGAATATTTGGAATAGACTGAACAGACCCATTATTAGCCATTAATGTTTCTTTTAGTTCATCATTCCAAAGATTAAGACCAATTAAATCTTTGAGTAGGTGTTTGTTTACTACTACATATTCTCCAGAAAGCGTACGACGACTATAAATGTTTGAAGTATAAGGCTCAAAGCATTCGTTATTTCCTAAGATTTGACTTGTACTTGCTGTTGGCATTGGAGCCAATAACAAACTATTTCTAAGTCCATTCTTCTTGATATTTGCTTTAAGCTTTTTCCAATCCCAACGATCTGTTGGTGTTACTCCCCACATATCATATTGCAATTCGCCTTTACTTGCAGGGCTTCCTTTATAGGATTCATAAGCACCTGATAATTTGGCTTGCTCACATGATTCTGAAAGAGCTGCAAAGTAAATGGTTTCAAAGATTTCAATATTTAAAGCTTTCGCTTCTGGGCTTTCAAAAGGGAAACGCATTTTGATAAAGGCATCTGCTAAACCTTGCACACCAATTCCTATTGGGCGGTGTCTCATATTTGAATTACGCGCTTCTGGAATAGGGTAATAATTTACATCTATTACTCTGTTTAAGTTACGGGTAACAATACGACTTACTTCATATAATTTATCGAAATCAAATTTGCCTTCATTAACAAACATTCCTAAAGAGATAGAAGCTAAATTACAAACAGCGACTTCATCTTTAGAAGTGTATTCAATAATTTCTGTACAAAGGTTAGAAGATCGAATAGTACCTAAGTTCTTTTGGTTTGACTTTCGGTTACACGCATCTTTATACAACATATATGGGGTACCTGTTTCTGTTTGCGACTCTAAAATCTTAAACCAGATATCTTGAGCTTTAAGTACTCTTCTTGCTCGGCCTTCTTTTTCATATTTATGATAAAGCGCATCAAATTCTCCACCATAAGCTTCATATAAACCAGGAGCTTCATTTGGACAAAACAGCGACCATTCGCCATCGGCTTTTACGCGTTCCATGAATAAATCAGGAATCCAAAGCGCGTAGAACAAATCTCTTGCACGTTGTTCTTCTTTACCATGATTCTTTTTAAGATCAAGGAAATCTTCCATGTCAGCATGCCAAGGTTCGATATAAGTGGCGAAGGCACCTTTTCGTTTTCCTCCACCTTGATCTACATATCTTGCCGTATCATTATATACTCTCAACATAGGAACAATTCCGTTGGATGTTCCACCAGTACCTTTAATATAACTTCCTTTAGCTCTTACATTATGAATGCTTAATCCAATACCTCCAGCGGATTGAGAGATTTTTGCACAACGTGAAAGTGTTTCAAAAATCCCTGAGATACTATCATCTGTCATTGACAACAAGAAACAAGAAGACAATTGTGGCTTAGGAGTACAAGAATTAAATAAAGTTGGTGTTGCATGGATAAACCACTTTTCAGACATCATGTTGTAGGTCTGAATTGCGGATTCAATATCTTCACCATGAATACCTACTGCGGTACGCAACAACATATGTTGTGGTCGCTCGACTACTTCTCCATCCATTCGAAGAAGGTATGAACGCTCTAAGGTTTTAAAACCAAAATAATCAAAACTATAATCTCTGTCGAAGATGATGGCAGAATCTAAACGATCTGCGTGTTTTTGAATTAACTCATAAGATTCATCACCAATTAAGTTGGCGCGATCTCCAGTTTTAGGATCGATATAATGATATAGATCAGCGATAGTTTCGGCAAATGATTTTTTAGTATTTTTATGTAGATTTGAAATTGCGATACGTGCAGCTAATAAAGCATAATCTGGATGCATTACGGCCATGGTTGCAGAAGTTTCTGCGGCGAGGTTGTCTAATTCAGAGGTAGTTACTCCATCAAAAATACCTTGAATAACTTTTTTTGCGATTTCGATTGGATCTACATATTGTCGATCTAATCCGTAGCATAATTTTTTGATACGTGCGGTAATTTTATCAAAACTAACCGCTTCTTTTTTTCCACTTCGTTTTACTACTTGCATAGTGTGTAATAATTTTAAGGGCCATTCCTTAGATAAGAATAGCAAGTTGTCAAATACAAATTAAAACACATCCTTTAGGGATGTGGCGGGTTGGTGTCGTCCTAAACTGTAAATTGCGAGAAGTGATGACTGACAAAAGTAGGGCCCCAGAATCTATAATTAGATTCTGGGAACCCTGTCTAAACCAGCATTAAAAATCCTCATCTAAGGAAAAAATTTGTTGAGACCGATCAGCCATTACTCCTGATTTCTGATAATCCCCTACTCGTTTCTCAAAGAAATTGGTTTTTCCTTGTAGTGAAATCAAGTCCATCCAGGGGAAAGGGTTCTCAACGTTAAATATCTTCTCATTCCCAAGTGATACCAATAGTCGATCAGCTACAAACTCAATGTATTGACACATCAATTTAGAGTTCATACCGATAAGATCTACAGGTAACGAATCTGTTACAAATTCTTTTTCAATTTCTACCGCGTCAACGATAATCTTCTGTACGGTTTCTTTTGGTAACTTATTTACAATATGATCATTGTATAATAAGCACGCAAAATCGCAATGCATGCCTTCATCTCGAGAGATCAACTCATTCGAAAATGATAGACCAGGCATTAGTCCACGTTTCTTTAACCAGAATATGGAACAAAACGATCCAGAGAAAAAGATCCCTTCCACTGCAGCAAAGGCGATAAGTAATTCGGTAAAAGAACCTTGTTCAATCCATCGTAAAGCCCATTTGGCTTTTTTCTTCACACAATCTAGTGTTTCAATAGCATTAAATAAGTGATCTTTCTCTTTTTGATCTTTAATATAGGTATCGATCAAAAGCGAATACGTTTCGGAGTGGATATTTTCCATCATAATTTGAAATCCGTAGAAAAATTTAGCTTCTGTATACTGTACAGAGGTTACAAAGTGTTCGGCTAAATTTTCATTTACGATTCCGTCACTAGCCGCAAAAAAGGCTAATACATGTTTGATGAAATGTCTTTCGTTATCGTTTAACTTTTCATTCCAGTCCGTCAAATCTGCTGACAAATCTATTTCTTCGGCTGTCCAAAAACTAGCTTCAGATTGTTTATAAAATGACCAAATGTCATTATGTTCTATAGGAAATAGTACAAATCGGTTAGGGTTTTCAGTTAATAAGGGTTCATTTTTTGTAGACATCGATTTGTTAAGTTATATATGGTTAAAATTCTTAATGTTGTTTTTAAAATCTGTTTTTTGAGGCTATTATTATACGTTTTTCGTACAATTTAGAGTCAAAAAATCCCTTTCAACCTTGATTGAATAAGCATATTCTAAAGGTTAAAGGGTTGTTTGGAGAACAGAAGAAAAAAAGAGTTTAATGATTAAGAAATGTGGATTTAAACTACTTTCCCCTTTTGACGCCACTAAAGTAAAGCAAAAAATGAAAATTCATATCAAAAGTTATTCACAGAATGTGGATAACTATACTAGATTGCTGAAAATCAGCAAATTAACAAATTAATAACTGTTATCAACATTGTGGATAACCTGTGCATAATCCTGTTGATAACTTTATTTTTTTGTTGAAGGTTTGTTTAAACTGGACTTAAATGCCCTAAAATCAATAAATTAAAACCATTTTTTCTTTCTGAAAAATATAGCCAGAAAAATAGACAGAAATAAAGAAATTCCCATGATGCCATAAAAGGCATTGGCACTTTTCATAAATGGTAAGGGCACATTCATTCCATAAAAGCTTGCGACTAAGGTTGGAAGCATCAAAATGATGGTTACTAAAGTCAATCGTTGTATAACTACATTCAGATTATTTGAAATTATCGAAGCAAAGGCGTTCATTGTCCCACTCAAAATAGAAGAATAGGTATTCGCCATCTCGCTCGCTTGACTGTTATCAATAATAATGTCATCTAGTAAATCTACTAAACTCTCCTCCCCTCGTATTCCTAGAAAATCAGTACGCTTCATTTTCATCATCAACAATTCATTACTGCTCAAAGCGGTAACTAGATAAACCAAACTTTTTTCAATGCTTAATAATTTTTTCAATTCCCTATTTCTACTTGAATCATACATTTCTTTTTCCACTAAATTTCGCTTGATATTCAAATCTTTCAAACAAATTAAAAAGCGATAAACACTTTGTTCTAATATTTGCAATACAAATTCATTACGATCTGAGGGATTGAACTGTTTGATTTTATTATTTGCAAATCGTTGTAACACTGGATTTTCAAAGGAGGTAATGGTTAATACATAAGATTTAACCAAGATTATCCCAATAGGAACCGTAATAAATAAAGGCGCATTTAAGGTATCACTCGGGTTACTGATTGGAGTATTGACTACAATTAAACGAATATCGTCTTCACGCTCATAACGAGAACGTTCGTCAATATCTAATGAATCCGTCAAAAAGTCTAAAGGAATATCAAGCTTTTGGGTAAGTTCTTCTAGTTCTTCTTGTGTAAAAGGCGGCGCAATATTAATCCAACAAGAAGGTACCATTTGTTCTACTTGTACTAACTTTTTCCCCTCCTTGATATAATATTGCAACATACCTCGTCTATTTGTTTGCAAAAGTACAACGATTCATTTATAGTTCCAACCTTCCGTTCGTATATTGAGGTTTTTATTTAAACTCAACTCGAAAATGAGGAAACGCTTTGCCTTAACGTATCTTTTCATAGGTTTAGTATATACTTTTCAAGCACAATCGATCTCCCTCATCGCTGGGCCATTTGTTGGTGATCAAACCGAACAACAAGCTATTGCTTGGATGATGCTTGAATCTAATGATTGGAAGGAAAACGAAAAATTAATTTTACCAACACAAAGCCTGCAATTTATTGAAAACTATAAAACGATTTATAATTATGATTCACACGAATATCAATTCACTGAATTTAGTTATTCACCCAAACTCCGCGTGCTTAAAGTTTTCTTTCGAAAAAATAAAAAAGAATTACAGGATACACTAAAGTCCCATCAACCTTTACATGATTTTTCATTCTTAACGGGTTCTTGTAATTTTCCATATCCATTTAAAATTTTTAAAGGAAAAAAACGATATCAAATCTTTGAAAGTATGCGTAAAACACCAGCCGAATTTATGCTTTGGATGGGTGATAATGTATACTACCTCAATGGACAGTGGAATAGTGAAGAAGAAATGGTGGATGTTTGGAAAAGATCAAGAACACAAAAAGAAACGCATCAATTTTTACAATCTATGCGACATTACGCCATTTGGGATGATCATGATTATGGTCCGAATGGCTCAGGAGGTGATTATCTAGGAAAAGACAAAGCCTTTACGATTTTTGAAAGTATGTGGGCGAATCCTCCTATGGGCACCGCAAAAACCAAAGGCACATTTTTCAAATTCGCTTATCAAGATGTTGATTTTTTTATGCTGGATAGTCGGTCGCAAATGATTGAAAAGCAACAAATGTTTGGGCCAGATCAAATCAAATGGTTAAAAGAAAATTTATTAGCTAGCAAAGCTGCATTTAAATTTGTCATAGCAGGAAATCAAATCATGTCATCGAACAAAATTGGAGAAGACTGGGGAGAATGTGATGCAGAAAAAGCAGATTTTTTCTCTTTTTTGAAAATCAATAAAATAGAAGGCTTAATCTTCATCAGTGGAGATCGTCACTATACGGAATTAATTAAGAAAGATCGAGAAGAAGCCTATCCGATTTATGAATATACTTGTTCTCCAATGACTAGTATTGTCAATCCCATTTACAAAATCAACATGAAAAACCGTGTAAAAGGCAGTCATGTGCGAAAGCAAAATTATGGTCGTATTTCCATAGAAGGAAATGCAACGAATCGAAGGTGTATAATTGAAACGTATAGCCGAGAAGGATTTCTTTTATGGAAGAAAGAAATTCTTTTAGAAGAAATTCGTTATAAAGATTAAATTTGCAACATGAAAACGGAATTATGGTACATCGGAAAAACTTCTTTTGACTATTTGGAAACGGGGATTAATTTGTATACCCAACGAATAAAAAAGTATATTCCATTTGAAGTTCAATTAATTCCAGATGTTAAAAATGCCAAAAATCTATCTAAACAAGAGATAAAAAATAGAGAAGGTGCTTTAATTATTAAAAAAATAGAAAAAGGCACATTACTCATTTTACTTGACGAAAACGGCAAACAATTTAATTCGATTAACTTTGCAAAAGATGTAGAGAAGATGCTCCAATTATCACATAAAAAAATTGTGTTTCTCATTGGTGGAGCTTATGGTTTTTCCAAAGAAGTATATACCCGAGCAGACCGAAAAATTTCGCTTTCTAACATGACTTTTTCTCATCAAATGGTTCGCTTATTTTTTGTTGAACAATTTTATAGAGCACAAACAATTTTGAAAAACGAACCTTACCATCATCAATAAGAACAATTATGGAAGCTTACCCATTTTTAAATTATATCACCACCATTTCTATCATTATTGCGACTTGTTTAGTCTCTTATAAAGTTATGGAATCCCCTTCTGAAAAAATGAAGCTGGTCTTTAGTCCATACTATATAAAAAATCGTAAAGAGTATGCTCGCTTTTTAACTTCAGGATTAATCCATGGAGATTGGTTTCATTTGATTTTCAATATGTACGTTTTGTATTCCTTTGGAAAAAATGTAGAAATCATTTATAAAGCGATGTTTGGGATGGCTGGACAATTGCTCTTTTTGGCCTTATACATTGGCGGAATTATTTGTGCCCATATTCCCAATTATATACGCCACAAAGACAATCCGGGGTATGCAAGTCTAGGCGCTTCTGGAGCGGTATCTGGCGTATTATTTTCAAGTATTTTATTTGATCCTTGGGGAGGCATTGGATTTGTATTTATTCCTGGCCTTTGGATTCCTGGTTTTTTAATTGGTATTTTATATCTCGCATATTCAAGCTATATGAGTAAGAAAAATAGAGGCCGAATTGATCACACCGCCCACCTTGCAGGGGCAATATTTGGTTTTTTATTCACCCTCGCTTTAAACCCAAGCATAATTTTCACCTTTATGGAATGCTTGATGAATGGAACAGAAGCTTGTTATTTAAAGATGCTTGGGATATAATTAAAATTCATGATTGAGCAACAACGCAAAAAGGGATTTTTAATCTTAAGTCTAGTCTTGGTTTTAGGAGCAACCCTCTACCCTACACATGGTTATGGAGGAGCACTTTACATAGATAAGGTGGTTCATTTTTCATTGTTTTTTATTTTATCATTAAGTATCAATTATACTTTTGAAAACAAAAAAGAATTACCTACTGCGTTGATACTAGGCATGTTTCTAGGAGTTATCACTGAAGTCTTACAACGCCATATACCTGGCCGACTTATGGATGCCTATGATATTCTAGCAGATGATTTAGGGTTTATTTTTGGCTATCTTCTATATCAATCGAAGTCGAATTTTATAGTACGTAC
>JAHDCJ010000071.1:21787-28648 GCA_020629935.1 Saprospiraceae bacterium
GATACGATCATCTATCTCGATCTTTCCACTTGGAAATGTTTATGGCGTGTATTAACGAGAACCTTTAAAAACTGGAAACAATCCAGAGAAGAAATGCCTGAAGGTTGTAAAGAACGTTTGAGTTGGGAATTCCTTCATTATGTAGCTATGTTTAATCGAATTAAGCGGCCAAAGATTTTAAAAAAGATGAAGGCTCAAAAAGGAAAAAAAACCATTCACATTTTAAAAAATGACAAAGAAATCAAAGCTTTTCTAGACACCATGCATAATAATAAAACTTAGTCTTTAAGCTTTTAAATGTTCCTCATGTCCTTTGATGAAAAGACCGAGTTCTTCATAAACTCTACTCATCGGCAATCCCATTACATTCGTATAAGATCCATTAATACGACCAATTTTACACATCCCAATCCATTCTTGAATAGCATAGGCTCCAGCTTTATCAAAAGGCTTAAAATTATCTACATAATCCTGAATTTCTTTGTTGGTCATTTCATTAATGTAAACCTCCGTACAATCAGAAAATGATTTGATTTGATTTTTTGAAATAAAACAAACTCCAGTAATTACCTTATGCATACTACCCGCTAGAATTTCTACAATTCGTAGTGCATCTTTTCTAGATTCGGGTTTGCCAAAAATTACTCCGTCATGGACCACAATCGTATCTGCGGTCATCACAATTTCGTCATTGGTAATAAACTCTCGTGCATCTTCTGCTTTTTTATGGGCAATGTATTCAGCTACTAAATCAGCATCCATTTCTTCTGGAAAGTCTTCATTGGTATCTTTTGTTTTTACTTCAAAAGTATAACCCGCTTGTTCCATCAAAAAAGAACGTCTAGGAGATTTAGAGGCTAAGATAATTTTAGGCATGATATATTATTTTATCAAAAAATAAAAGAGCGGCAAATATAACAAACCTGCAAGCATTATTCCCTTCCAATATTGACTAATTTTAGAGAAATCAGATTTGGTTTTACTTTGCTTTAATAAAAATATTAGTCCAATGATAGGCAAGCTAACAAAGAAAATTAAGAACCAAGCACCAAGGGCAATCTTTCCTTCTAATTGAAAATGCCATTGAATAAAATAGATTAAAATTCCCAACATCAAGAAAGCAAAAAAATGATGTACCCATTTCGATTTTTGTATTCCAAATACTACAGGCAATGTTCTACAATCAGCTTTTGCATCTCCTTCTATATCTTCCATATCTTTTACTATTTCTCTACAAATGGTAGTAAAAAACGCAAAGGCTCCATACCAATATAAGACTTGTAAAACATAATTTCCTAGATGCGATTGTTCATTTAAAATTTGTAAACTATTGCGTTCTGCAAGCAATATAAGAAGTGCCACTGCTCCGCAAAATAGAGCCACAATTAGATTGCCTAATAATACGGTTCGTTTAAAATAAGCAGAATATGCCCAAAGCAAAACGGCAGCTATAGGATATAACATGGCTAACTTTAAATTCCCAACTTGCCAAGCTAAAATTAAAGCAATACACATACCCAAAAGGTTAAATCCAAAGTAGATAAACCAAGATTGGTTTAGGGTAAAATGAACGCCTGTAAATACTTTATCTGGCTTGTTCAACTGATCAATTTGAATATCATAAATATCATTGATTACATATCCTCCCGCAGTAATAAACAAGGTAGCCAAAACCAAAGAAAGGAATTGATAATGACTTAAATCAAAACTTAAATTGATCGATTGATAGGCAGGATATAACACCGCATACATCAGCAGGTATTGTGTTAAACCCACAATAATTAAATTAGGAAGTCGAATAAATTGAAGTAGCTTTCGCATTTAATGTGCTGGCCAGTTTCCTTGTAAGGTAAGAACTTTTTGAATGACATCACGCACACAGCCAAAACCGCCCTTTTCAAGGGAAACATAACGACTTACATCCTTGGCTTCAAAACTAGCATCTGCAGGACAACAAGGCATTCCTACACGTTTCATTACAGGGACATCGGGAATATCATCCCCCATATATAAAATTTTAGATTCATCGAGTTCGTAAGTGTGAACGAGTTCTTCGTAGGCATCTATTTTAGTACGGATTCCTGAAAAAATATCGACAATACCCATATCTCTAAGACGTAGTTCTACCCCAGTAGATTTACCACCTGTTATAATCGCAATACGATAGCCTTTTTCAATAGCTGTACGCATAGCGAAACCATCACGTGTATTAAATTTTCTTAGTACTTTTCCATCTTCAAGCACCACCAGATGGCTATTGGTTAATACACCATCTACATCTAAGATAAATGTATTGATAAGTCTGAATTTCTCCAGTTTATTCATGGTCTATTGATTATCACGCCATTCATAAACCCATTTTGCTTGGATCATTTCTAAATGACCTTCATTGGATTCTTCTCTTTTTCCTGTAAACGTATCAATTTCTAAAACCCATTCTAATAGGTCCGTAAATCGAATACGGTAGATGTGCGATTCGGTAAATTCATCTCCGAATCGATCATAAAGTTTCATTGCAATATCCTCATGATCAGGCCATGCAATTGGTAAATCGTCTAAATCAAAACCCATAGTTTTTCTTTTTAATGTTCGTGACCAATAATGAGTGACTGATCTGGGATCGTTACCTCAAGTTCCGCATCTTCTTCTAAAATAATACACTGACATCCCAAACGTGATTCTAAGCGTGGATTAATTGCACGATCTATAAAATCTTCTTCTTTATCTGATATTTCTTCTAGTGTATCATCTCCTTTTTCTACATAGATATGGCAAGTACTGCACGCACAAACGCCACCACAATTGTGGTTTAAATGTACCCCATTGTCCTCTGCTGCCTCTAAAATAGAATATCCTGCTTCTACTTCAATTGTTTTAGCAGGTATCTTTTCATCTTCAAAATTGAATTTAATTTTCGCCATTGTTTTATAAATTTCATCGCAAAAATAAACTATTCTTTATCCTATACCAATAAATGATTAGTTTTCTTTTGGCTTCTTTGTTTGTTTTAAAATTAATGTAGAAAATAAAGAATAAAGGTTTTGCCACTGCTTTTTATCATTTAAATAATCTAAGTGACGTTTTATGGTTTCTTCATCTCCTCGTTTAGCCGGCCCAGTTTGCGCCTCTTTGGGATCTGAAAATTTTAACTTATCCACCGTTTCTTTGATTAAAGGATGCAATAAATTAAAGTCCAAATTTTCTTCATTTACAATATCTCTACCTATAGAATACAAATGATTGGTAAAATTGTTTACAAAGACCGCAGCTACATGTAAAACGGCACGCTCATGATCAGAAATTATGGTGACATGATCAGAAATTTTTTCACCAAGTTCTATGAGTTCTTTTTCTAGTTTAGTAGACGATCCCCGTATACACATTGGGACTTCATGAAGATCAATCGCTTTGTTTTTTGAAAAAGTTTGTAATGGATAGAAAATTCCTTCAAGTCCTTCGCTTGTATCTAATGAAGGCGTGGCTCCAGAAGTATGCACAATAGGCGTTTCCCACCCGACAATTTCTCTAATCTGATGAGCAACCTTATGGATCGCATCATCATGAATAGCTAAAATAATGAGATCCGTATTGGGGTTGATTTTTTTTATTTCGGAAAAAAAAGGAGCTTCAATAGCAAGACCTAATTCCTTGGCTTTGTTCATTCTACGACTAAAGACCTGGACTATTTCTAAAGACGCATTTTTTAAGGCATGAGAAAGGTGCCAAGCCACATTGCCCGCACCAATCATCGTTATTTTCTTTATAGCCAATTATGTAGTGTCTTTTAGTTTTCTCTTTTCTCGAACTCGATTCAACGAAGCAATTAATAAACCCAGTAGACATAAAATAGAACCTAACCAAACGAGATTAATTCCTGGAAATACAATCGCTTGAAGTACGATATATGGCACTACAGGTTTTGTCTCGGCCACTTCAATCGTCACTTTTTTACTTGCAGGATCTATTTTCGTACACTTAAATTTCAAGCCTATTTCTTTGACATCATCCCCAATATTGTTTTCAAAATTATTTCGAATTAAATAAAGTGGTTCAGCAGTCCAAATGGAGTCCGTTTCTAGTTTTTTAATTTCTAATTCTGCCCCAACAGCTAAATCACCTGTTTGTGGACGATAATCTTTATGCTTAGGTGCATTATTAAAGCCTTTAAAGATGACATAGTGTTTGGAAGTATAAATGGTATCTCCAATTTCTATTAAATTCTGTTCATATTTAAGGCTGTCTTCCGCAGCTTTGGCACCTTCAACATCTACTTCAGAGTTGGGTAATGCCGTAATATGGGTAAAGATATCCTTATGCAAATAATGCTTCGTGGAAGGATTGGCAGTTTCAATTTTTGTCAATGCTTTATTATAAAGGATATTCGGTTGTAGATTAAATTCTTCTTCAATCTTTATATCTTTTCCAAAACGCTTATAATTTACATTGAAGGTTCTTGTAAATCCGATAAGTGTATCTCCTTCATAGGTAACCAAATAATTACCCATTCGAGTAGGTAAACCTTTTCTTAATAAGATGTTTTTAGTAATCTCATCTTCATCAAAACCATCAATAACCCCTACGCTCATAAAGTCTTTAGAGATCACTTCTTTTTTGGCTCCAGAATAAATAACCCCAATAAGAAATAGACCAAACCCAAGGTGTGCAATTACTGAACCCGACACCCAAATCTTTCCTCGAAGTACAGAAACTAAATAATCTAAATTAATTAGGATCGCAAAAACTCCTGACATCATCAACAAGTGATATTGCCAAGCATTAATTCCAGCGGTGCTACACATTAAATACCCAATGACTATGGATAATAATAAGCTAACTCCAGAATGAATCAAGACAAAATTACGTTGCCTGCCTTCAAAGTTGGGTTCTTTATAGCGTAAAAACTGAGTGAAACCTGAAAGGAGCGCTACAAATACGCCAATCCACAATTGATATTTATTATAGTGTGAAACAGGCTCATCGGGTGGGCGCATTAATCGATCTGACCAATCAATCCCAAACCAATCACCAAATGCTAAAATGATTTTATTGTATACAGGAATAGAAGTGGTAAACGTAATCAATACCGCAGAGAATAAAAGGACTAAAGCGCCAATAAACATCCAAAATTCTCTAGACCAAATATGCTCTTCTTCTTTGGGTGAAGGAATGTCTTTTCTTCTTTTAAAAAACATAACCAAACTCAGTACTGCAAAGAAAATGACAAATACGGCCAATTGAAATTCTAAGCCCATTTCGGTAAAGGCATGGACGGAAGTATCACCTAAAATTCCACTTCGAGTAAGGAAGGTAGAATATAAAATAAATACAAAGGCGAACATATAAAACAGAAAGGTACTCTTGTATGAGAATCCTGTTTTTTGGGCAACTAACGCCGTATGCAAACCAGCAACTAGAATAATCCAAGGAACAAGAGACATATTTTCTACAGGGTCCCAAGCCCAATAACCACCAAAACTTAATGCTTCATAAGCCCATGCGCCACCCATCATAATCCCTGTACCTAAAATAGCCCCTGAGAACAAAGCCCAAGGCATACTTGGCTTTAACCAACCTTGATAATCTTTCGTCCATAGACCAGCCATAGCAAAAGCGAATGGAACAATCGTAGAAGCAAAACCTAAAAATAAAGTTGGAGGATGAATCGTCATCCAATAATTTTGAAGCAATGGATTTAAGCCATTCCCTTGAATGAGTGCAGTATAATTTGGATTCATAAAAATGGGCGCATCCATCGTATCCCTTAGTAGCAATAAAGGACTAATACCCAAAGCAAAGCCTTCTTGTCCTATTGGAAATTGAACCCCTGTTACAAATGAACAAATAAATACTTGTACAAGCGCAATGATTGCCATTACTGGAGCTTCCCATCTTCCTTTTTTGAAGGTCAAAATGAAGCCAAGAATAATATGCCAGAACATCCAAAGCAAAAAGCTCCCTTCTTGTCCTTCCCAAAAAGCACTAAATATATATTTAAAATCCAAATCACTGGAAACATGTTGTAGCACATAATTATATTCATAATACTCGTTGATCATGATATAAAAAATGATAGCCATTACGGTAATGATGGATATACCATGTACTCTAAATGCGGTACGGCCAATCGTTTTCCAAGTGTTGGCTTCTGCTAGGTCTTTTCTTTGCTCTGCGAAAAAATAGGCTAGAGCCGAAAGCATGGTGCTTACAAAACCTAAAAGGATAAGGAAGTGCCCTATTTTACCAGGCAGGAGGTGTTCATTAATGTATTCTATTTCCATAAGGGTTGCGTGGTAAGACTAGGATTTCGCTTTTAACTTGATCTCTTCTTCTGTGTATTTTGAAGGACATTTTACTAACATATCTGAAGCTATGAAAACTCCCTCATTAATTTTTCCAGTCAAAACGATTTCTTCCGTTCTTTCAAAATCTTGAGGTTTAGAACCTGCATATATTACTTTTCTTTCTACATCTTTTTTATCCTTCATATAAAAAGAAAATTCATTAGCATTAACTTCTGGATCGTATTTCATAGGTTTGTCCTTAGAAAGATAACCTACGATTTGATGCTTCTTTTCTGGGTAAGCTTCTGCTTCTTCAAATGAAGCGTAGGTACTAAAATCAGCAGCTAAAGAAATTAATGCTCCAATAGCAACTGCCATGATAATGATTCCTATAAGATGTGAACTTTTCATAATTTTTTCTTTTACGATCACAAAAATACAATAATATTTTAAGGATTTTAGACAAGTTGGTCTTCCTTTTTATTTAGATTAAAAATAAATACTAAATTATAGATGTTCTTTAAAAAAAATAAAAGAAAATTAGGCTTTACTCCTTCATTAAACGTATTTTTACGATTCT
>JAHDCJ010000072.1 GCA_020629935.1 Saprospiraceae bacterium
AGATATCAATGGATGTGAATGGAATGAAACGGTCTTAGTGGACGAACCGTTCGAATTAATCGTTGATATAGGAGTAGATGTTGATATTGTGTTAGGCGAGTCGATTGATTTAGTGGCTAATGTAAACACGAGTGATAGTTTGACATACATTTGGACACCAGCAGAAGGATTAAGTTGCGATAATTGTCCAAATCCAACCGTTTTACCATTTGAAACGTCTACTTATACAGTAACCATCATAAATGAAGATGGTTGTATGGCTACAGATGAGATAACGATCAATGTAGATAAGACAAGAAATGTATATATTCCGAATGCATTTACACCTAATGGAGATGGAATCAATGATGTCATCATGATTTATGGAAACATTGGAGTCAAAGAAGTTCGAGTATTTAGAATTTATGATCGTTGGGGAGAACATGTTTTTGAAGGATTAAATTTCCAAACGGATGATCCTGCATTTGGATGGGATGGTACATTTAGAGATAAGCAATTAACACCCGCAGTATTTGTATACTATGCTGAGATTGAGTTTGTTGACGGTGTAGTTATTCAATACAAAGGAGATATTACACTTGTAAAATAAGATGAAAATAAATGGAATAAGTGGCCTTTTAAAAGGCCACTTATTCCCACTACAAAGTACTTAATGATAAATTTATTTATAGGAAAAATAATAATTGTAAAGTAAATCACGTTTTATTCTTGACATTACTGTGAATTTTGTTATTTTTACTATTCGGTAACCTTTTAAATCAGCGCTATATTAAAAACTTTACTAGCATGAAAATCCTAAGAATAATCTTTGTGCTGCTATTTGCAGCAAGTTTAGGCCAATCCTCCTTGAAGGCTCAAGACATACATTTCTCTCAATTCTATTTGTCACCATTGAATCTTAACCCTGCAATGACGGGTGTTATGAGTTGTACTCATCGATTGGTTGCCAATTATAGAAATCAATGGTCGAGTATTTTGAAATCAAATGCATATAATACCTATTCCGTTTCTTATGACATGCGGGTTCCCGTAGGTCGTTATGATAATTTTGGATGGGGTGTCTCTTTTTGGGGCGATCGTGCAGGAGAATCTGACTTCTCTACTTTAGAAGGCCGTGTCTCTTTAGCTTATAGTAAGCGAATGATGGGCTACCGTAAAAAATCAAGTTACCTATCTGCTGGTTTAGAAGCAGGTTTGGCTCAACGAAGTATCAACTTCCTTAACTTGCGATATGGTACTCAAAATGACAATGGTCAATTTAATGGAGATTTACCACACTTCGAAAATTTCTCTTTAGATAATTTCTTATTCGCTGATCTTGGTGCTGGGTTACTTTGGTACTCTGTTTTTGATGAAGAAACTAATTTCTACATTGGTGGGGTATTTAGTCACTTAAACCGAGCAGATCAATCATTTGAAGGTGATGATGATCAATTTGTACCTTTATACAATAAAATTACTGCGCATGCAGGAGGTGAATTTATGTTCTCTAGACGTCTTGGTATGGTACCTGGTTTAGTGGTTTTCTTACAAGGGCCATCTATGCAAATCAATGGAGGTACTAGTTTTAAATTTAAATTAGGTCAAGGCCGTAGAAACTATCAGGCATTCCATTTAGGAGCTTGGGCAAGAATCTCTAACACTTACAAACCAGGAATTCATGCAGATGCTTTAATCCTTCAAACTCGATTTGATTATAATGAATTTACTATCGGATTTAGTTATGATATGAACATTTCGTCTCTTGTTCCTGCAAGTAACTCCAATGGGTCTTACGAATTATCTTTAGTATATAAGATATGTAATTCAGATAAAAGAGGGGTGTTCTGTCCTGATTTCTAATTTGAATAAAAAATATTTAATACAAATCCCTTTCCAAAACTATTCTGGAAAGGGATTTGTCTTTTTTACAGAATTAGGTACTTGGACTAGCGATGCGAAATAGTAGGCCAGAGGCCTAGCCCTTTAGGGCCGAACGATTAGTGAGCTATGTAGCGTAGCGACCCTGACGATTAGGAAGGGAAGGCCCATTAATATGAAGATTTTTCCTTCTAGTTTTTATTCATAACAACATTAAAATGACTGATTTTTCTGAAAAAGAAATACAAAACTTACAACGTCTTTTAACCAGTCCAGATGTGGCTAATGTGCATGTTGCTTTGGAAATCTTGAAGTCTAATAAAACACTTATTGCTAAAGTGTGGGATTATCTTTATTTGTCTAGCGAATTGCATGAAGATTATAAGTCAAAGGAATTGATGAAAAAAATATTAGAAAAAAGCGATGTTTCATCCAAAGCATTTTATGAGGAAGCGTTTACTATATTTTCATTGCCGCCTTACCCTATAGAAGAAAAGGAAGTGGAAGAGATTATTAGAAAATACGAATCGATTGAAGCTAATTTTGACGAAGCTTTTCACATGAATGTTTCTTTTAGTAAAGAGATGGGGCGAATGGCTGTTCGTATTGCAAACTCTTTTAATTTATTGGAAACGGCCCAAAAATATTTTAAAAAAAGCTTTTACTTTTATGAAGCAAATGGTTGGCTACATTTTAAGTATGGAATGTTTTTACATGAAGAATTTGCAGTAAAGAAAAAATCAAAAAAATGGGCAGAAATAGCAATACATCATTATACGCGTTCTATTGATTTGGGCTATTCTACTTATCCAGCTTATCATAATAGTGCTTTACTTTACCGAAAACCTTTGGGAGAGATAAATCAAGCCATTGCCTTTCATTTGAAGGCATTAGAGCACAAGCCGAATTATACCTCTTCTTTATATTGTTTAGGACTTTTACATTTTGATTTAGGTGATTATGAAACCGCAAAAATGTATTTAAATAAAAATATAGAAGTAAATCCTGTGGATACTCAGGCTTTAAATTTTTTGGCTTGGATACTTGCCAAATACGATCAGCAATTTGATAAGGCATTAGAGATTACCCAAAAAGTTTTACAAATTAAATCGGATAATCCATATTCCTTAGACACCTTGGCTTATATCCAATTGAAAGGATTGAACGAACCATTAAAAGCAGAAAAAACCTATCTTAAAGCATTGACAATTAATCCGAATCATGCCTCTTCTATGGCAGGATTAGGAAATATTAATAGAGACACCCATCAGAATTTTTTTGAAGCAGAAAACTATTATCGGAAGGCACTTGAAATAAAACCGAAAAATATTACGGCTTTGATTGGTATGGCAGATTTGCATTTTTTTCATTTGGATCAAAAAGAAAAAGCCTTTGCCTTTTATGAAAAGGCATTCGAAATTGAACCTAATAATGCGTATTTAACAGAAATGATGTTAAAATCTGACAAAAAATAGATGGTTTTAAAAAATAGGATTTCTTATCTTTGAAACTTCTTAAAAAAATTAGAGTAAAACTAAAATGGAAAACTGGGAGATTGATTTTGAGTGGTTAAAAGTAAGGCATCAGGTTAAAGAAATGACCAATAAGGATACCCTGCCGGATTTAAATACCATTCTATTCTTGATTGGTATTCAAGAGTATGGGCGTATGAAAGAGGAGTTTTCCAAAGAAGAAAAACAGGATCTTATGCATATCGCGGTATGCGAAATATTAAGTTATGAAGGCTATTATGAATTTAAGGGAAGAGATGAAGAAGGATGGCCGCACTATGATCTAAAAATAAAAATACCCAAACAAAACCTCAATGAACAAGCGATCATGCTCAAAACTGGAGTTATCAAATACTTCAAAAATTGGGAAGATGATCAACCCAACGTTTAACAATTATTCCCAAATAATCAAAACAAAAAACTATGCCCAAATTTCTCATTCTATGTTTTATTTCAATTCTACTTCTTGGATGTAACAGTAAATACGAAAAAGGCTTTCGTTATGTATCCATTGAAACCGAATTTGGTCCGATGGAATTCAAACTCTATAACAGTACACCTCAACATAGAGATAATTTTATCAAATTGGCCGAAGCTGGCTTTTATGATGATTTACTCTTTCATCGAGTCATCAAAGGTTTCATGGCTCAAGGCGGAGACCCCGAATCTAAAGGTGCTCCATTGGATAAACGACTTGGAGAAGGTGGGCCTGGATATACTGTTCCTGCGGAACTAGGGAAAGCATACCATTATAAAGGGGCTTTATGTGCAGCTCGACAAGGCGATAATGTCAATCCTCAGAAACGTTCATCAGGTTCGCAATTTTATATTGTTCAAGGGAAGCCAATTGCTCAAAATGAAATTGACATGTACATTAATCGGAAAGGAATGCAATATTCTCCAGACCAACAAGAATTGTATAAGACTTTAGGAGGTACCCCACAATTAGACAATGATTATACCGTATTTGGAGAAATTGTTTCTGGTATGGAATTCATTGATCAACTATGTAATGTACCCACCGCTCCAGGAAATCGTCCTAAGACAGATATTAAAATGACTGTGAAAGTAATTCGATAATTATTAACTTTTTTTATGAAAAACATACCTAATTTTATTCTTTGCCTTTTTATTGCCACTCTTCTTTATTCAGGTTGTGCAGTGCCTACCGCGATGTTTAGTTTTGAAGAACCTCAACTTCCCGCGCCTTTGGCAGAAGTCGCTTTTGAAAATTCATCGGTAAATGCGACGACTTATACTTGGGATTTTGGTGATAAAACATCATCAAAAGAAGCTACCCCAACGCATAAATATACCTCGCCTGGAGAATACACCATTACCTTGACCGCTCAAAAGGGAAAGAAGAAGAACATTAGTACACAAACTATTTCGATCGAAGAAGCCAAGAATTGCTTAGTGACGATGGAAACAGAATTTGGAGAAATGGTCATTAAACTGTTTGATGAAACACCATTACATAGAGACAATTTCTTGAAATTAGCGGAAGAAAATTATTATGATGGACTTCTTTTTCATCGGGTGATTAAAGGGTTTATGGTACAAGGTGGAGATCCAGATTCTAAGAATGCTGGGCCTAATCAACAGTTGGGTAGAGGAGGCCCTGGGTATACCGTTCCCGCAGAAATAGGTAATGGACTTTACCATGTAAAAGGGGCTTTATGTGCTGCTCGACAAGGAGATAACGTGAATCCTCAGAAACGATCTTCTGGTTCACAATTTTACCTCGTGCAAGGCAATCAATGGACCGATGATCAATTGGATCGAATGGAAAAAACGAAAGGGATTAAATATTCTGCGGAGCAAAGAAAAATATTTAAAGAATTAGGAGGTACACCACATTTAGACATGGAATATACGGTTTTCGGACAAGTCATTGAAGGGCTTGATGTCATTGATAAAATTGCAGATCAACCCACTAAACCTGGTAATCGTCCTGTAAAGGATATTAAAATAAAAGTAAAATCAAATTATTAAAAATATACTTTTAATTTGGGCGATCCCCTAGAAAAAAAATCTTTTTTCTAGGGGCCGAGCTATCCATTCTTATGTGCTCCTTGCAGTCCGCGCATACCATTTCTATCTCTATCGCAAGTAAGTAATACTGAGAAAAAGATAGATAGAAGTTTATCCTTTAGGTTTTATTGCGGAAATAAAATGATAAGACCAAATACCTTTTTGTAATGCTTTGTATTGTTTAATGGAGCCCACTTGATTTCCATGAGCGACTTTGCTCCGAATTCTTAGTCCACGTAAGATCCAACCCATCCAAATCCATCGGGTAGATTGCATATGGAGGTTGCGTAAGGAGACTTGGACATTCTTTGTCTTATCTTCAATTTTAAAGGATTGAAATCCTGACTTTCTCAAATGATCTTGATGTTCTTCTTTAGTATCGATATCTAGAATAGCCCAACGGTTTAACCAACCTTTTAGCAGTTTTTCATCTGCTACATTTAAGGGGCGACTATTGCGAAGATATTCAGCAATAACAAGTCGTCCTCCTGGTTTTAAAATTCGGAATGCTTCTTTATAAAATGCTTCTTTTTCTTTTGCATGGCACAAACTTTCACAAGCCCAAACTACATCAAAAGATTCGGCTTCATAAGGGGTATTGCAATAATCTGCAACATCAAACCGAGTCAGTTGTTCTAGTTGTAGTGCTTTACGATGTGCATTACATTCTTCAATCTGAGAGGGAACGGGACAAATACCGACCACTTCAGCCTGATAGTTTTTAGCTAACCAAAAAGTACTTCCTCCACGTCCACAGCCTGCATCTAAGACCTTTTCGCCAGATTGTAACTCAATCGTTTCAGCTAAGACCCGATTCATGTTTTGCAATGCATTTTTATGGTCACTGGCTTTTTCATCATAATAACCAAAATGGACCGCAGGAGTTTCTGAATTATCCCAGACGGTTCGATAATCAAAGCGAGTTTGATCGTAATAGTCAATGATATCGTCAAATGTGTTATTAGATTTATTCATTAGGTTTCGTCAGCGAGGCGTTCTAAAATTTCATCTACATCATCAAAAGATTTGAACCCCACTTTTTCTTCTTCACTTCCATAGAGATTGATTCCAAAAGGATTTAGTTTGGTCAATAATTCTGCAAGTTGATCTGTTTCTGAAGGTAAACTCAAAATACAATCCGTACTGGAACAAATGTTTTGGATGACTTGAAGTTGTTGTGGATTATTTTTTACATTTTCCCAACTAATGCCAGATTTACCAAATTCTAGAAGGTGGTATTGCACAAAAGGTGCAAAAGATTGCACTTCAGATGCTAATTCTTCTAAGTTTGTTTGGTTATCTACTCTATATTCCTTGATAATTGGGTGCTTTGCCAAGGCTTTAGCATCTTCTAGACTAGCAAAGGTGCCGAGTTGGATAAGGTCAAGATTAAGATTTTTAATGGCTGACTCTATATTGGCCACGGTTTCTTGTCCAAATTCACCAACAATTTTAGGTCCTTCTATCCATTGAGCGATGGCATGCATTGCTCGAGGTTCGATAAATGCATCAGATGCAGGATCAAAAGAGAAGCCTAGCCATTCGACAGCCCAAGCAGCATAGTACCTTGCGTCGGTCAAATTAGAGATTGCACTTGCTTTTATTTTTGTTTGAAGCATAAAGAGAAATTCAATTGGTTTGCAAGTTAAGGAAAAACCTTATCTTGAAAGGAGAGAAGAACATTGGATTAAATAGCTCGAGTTAAAATTTTAACAAAACATTAATTTTACCAAGTATTTGGCCAAAATATTCTAAAATAGGAGGTCAATGATTACAAAATTAATATTTTTTTCAAAAAAAGATTTTAATTTAAAATATTCATTCATTTTCATTCAAAACCTTTTTATTCCTTTTTATTTTCATAAGCACAATTTTTATTTTTTTCTATGAAAGACCAACCCTCATATTACGATGAAGTTTACAGTGTAGTTCGTTTAATTCCAAAGGGTAAAGTATGCACTTATGGGATTGTAGCCAATCTAATCGGCTTAGGTTCGGCACGAATGGTGGGTTGGGCATTGAACAAAAGTGGGGGAGTTAAACCAAAGGTTCCTGCACATCGAGTTGTTAACCGTAAAGGAGAACTTTCGGGAAGGAATTTCTTTTCTTCACCAGATTTAATGCAACAATTATTAGAAAAAGAGGGTATAATAGTATTGAATAACGTAGTTAAAGATTTTGACAAAATTTTATGGAATCCGTCGGAGGAAATAATAGAATAAAATTTTGAAGCGAAAATTACGTTTAAATAAGGACAGTTGTATTTAAAAGGCAAAATTGAATACCAATCCTGAAAGATACAACATAAGGCTAACCCGTTAAATTTTGAAGAATGAAAAAGAATGTGATGCAGTTCACGTTCCTGCTGGCAATAGTGTGGGTAATCACAGGCAGTGCGTGGAAAGAAGAATCGAGTATTATTTATTGGTCGGAAGAAAGGCTATTGAGTTGGGATGATTTTCAAGCTCCTCCTGATTTTGAGCAAGTACCTATTGGGGCATTAACCTCTTCAGCGATTGAATACTATACAGGATGTAAAGACGGAAAGATTATTTATAAAATTCAAGCCGTTTTTGAAAAAGATCGATCTTGGGTAAAGGAAGTTGCAAGAACGGAGCACCATTTGCGACATGAGCAAGTCCATTTTAATATTACAGAACTATATGCTCGAAAATTGAGAATCGAATTGGAAAAACGCTCGTTTACCTGTGAACAAAAGCCACAATTCGAAGCATTGATTAATAGTTATTTAGATGAATGGAGTGATGAACAGTATAGCTTTGATTGGCACACTGGTTTCAGTATGCGCCCTGAAAAGCAACTGGAGTGGGAGTTGAAAGTAATTAAAGCCTTACATGATCCAGAAGTCACTCTATTACTGGAAAATAGACCATAGATCATATTTATAACAAATATTTAAAAACAAAAGGATCTTGTGCTATGTACAAGATCCTTTTGTTTTAGGGCAAAAAATATTTTTTAAAAGCACAAAATTAAAAAACGATTAAAAATTGCTAAATTTGGAATAATGTTTGGTTTACTAGAAATGAAAAGTCAAACATAATTTTACTAACCAAATTTAAATATCCTAATTATGAAAAAAGCAATTTTGCTTACCCTATCTCTTTGTTTATTATTCGGAAGCCAAATTTTTGGACAAAAAGAAATTGGAATCTGGAAAACCGTAGATGATGAACTGAACATAGAAAAAGCGCACATCAAGATTTATGAGAAAGATGGAAAGCTTTATGGAGAAGTAGTTCAAATTTTACGTGAAGATCATTTAGAAGATAAATGCGATAACTGTACAGATTATCGTAAAGGTCAACCAATTTTAGGAATGGAGATTTTAAGTGGTTTATATAAAAAGAAAGGCTATTACACTGGAGGAGAAATTCTTGATCCAGAAAAAGGGAAAGTGTATAGTTGTTGGATTCAAATGGTTAACGACGATAAGCTAAAAGTTAGAGGGTATGTAGGGGTTAGCGCTTTAGGCCGAACCCAATATTGGTATCGAGTGAAATAGCATATTGTCATAATATTATCATAAAGTATTACCCATGCAATATATTGCATGGGTTTTTTGTTTTATAGTCGAAAGGTTGATGAAGTCACCTTATTTAATTTCAAAGTCCTTTCATTTTTTTATACCAATCAATTTAAATTATGTTAGCACAATTTACTAAGAATCTACTTGTTCGTTATTTGTACAAAGAAGTAAGTTTGGCCGAAAAACATCAAATTGAAGAAGAATTAACTTCAAATTATGAACTTCGGGAATTGTTAAATGAATTACTTGAAGCAAAAAACGAAATGCCAAAAGTTAAATTTCATCCTAAAACATCCACGATTGAAAATATTTTGAAATATGGTCAAAGCCACACCGACTTAGAACCAACGATTTAATTATTTTCATAAGGGATAAAAATCAAAGGCCATCTTCTAGAAAGAAGATGGCCTTTTTTATTCTTTTTTCTACCCAAATCAAATATTTTCGATTTTCTTGAAAAGTATCATTCTTTTGAGTAGATCATACATTTTGTTTAGCGAATAAAGCCTTTTATTTGATAAAGTATACGCGAAATAAGGTAATTTTAAACATTTTTTTTGAAAATCATTTGACTTTTATAAACAAAAAGTTTAGATTTGCCTTTGTATAAACAAAACATTGATTATTCCAGTAATTAAAAAATCAAAACAATGGCAAGTAATAAAGAATTAGAAAACAAAAAGAAAGCACTTGGTTTAACATTAGAGCGTCTTGACAAAACTTATGGAAAAGGAACCGTAATGCGTTTAGGTGATAAACAAGTGGTGAATATAGAAAGCATTCCTACAGGATCCCTAGGCTTAGATATTGCCTTAGGTATAAGTGGCCTACCTAAAGGAAGAATTACCGAAATTTATGGCCCTGAATCTTCAGGTAAAACTACACTAGCTATTCACGCAATAGCTGAATCACAAAAAAGAGGCGGTATCGCTGCTTTTATTGATGCAGAACACGCCTTTGATCGATTTTATGCAGAAAGCCTAGGAGTGGATACAGAAAATCTTTTAATCGCCCAACCAGATAACGGAGAACAAGCATTAGAAATTACAGAAAATTTAATCCGTTCTGGTGCTATCGATATTATCGTAATTGACTCAGTTGCTGCCTTAGTACCAAGAAGTGAAATAGAAGGTGAAATGGGAGATTCAAAAATGGGACTCCAAGCCCGATTAATGTCGCAAGCTATGCGGAAATTAACAAGTGCCATTGGACGTACCAACTGCTGTTGTATCTTCATTAACCAATTACGTGAAAAGATTGGTGTCATGTTCGGAAATCCAGAAACAACCACTGGTGGAAATGCACTTAAATTTTATGCTTCTATCCGATTAGATATCAGAAAATCTGGAGCAGCACTTAAAAATAAAGAAGGAGAAATCGTAGGTAATCACGTTAAAGTTAAAGTGGTTAAAAATAAATTGGCTCCTCCTTTCCGTATCGCAGAATTTGACATTATGTATGGAGAAGGAATTTCTAAAGTAGGTGAAATCCTTGATCTCGCAGTAGATAAAAATTTGATTAAAAAATCAGGTGCTTGGTATAGCTATGATGGGGTAAAGATCGCCCAAGGTCGTGATGCAGCAAAAGGTTTCTTAAAGGATAATCCTGAAGTTGCTGATGAACTTGAAGCCACAGTGAAAGCGCTTATCATGGGAGGAGATGTTGATGAAACAATTGAAGCTACAGAAAATATATCTGAAGAAGAAACAACAGATAAAATGAAGTAATGGCTTCTATCGATTTAAGGTTTAAGTAAAACTTTTATTTAAACGATTCAGTGGCTTTGCAAAGTAGTAGACTTTGTAAAGCCATTGTTCTTTGTTTAATGTTGCATAAGATAGCGTCTAATAAGTGGAAGGAAAATCTCTACATGCTATTCCACAAAGTCTTCATTAATTAAAGCATATCGTAAATGATCTTCCCATTGACCATTGATTTTTAGGTAGGCGCTACATCGTCCTTCAAATTGAAAACCCAATCGTTCGATTACAGAAATAGAAGATTGATTTTTGGGCATGATATGCGCTTCTATCCGATGAAGATTAAATACATTAAATACCAATGGAATAGCTGCTTTTAATGCTTCTGTCATATAGCCATTGCCTTGCACATTTTTATCAAGTTTATATCCTAGATAACAAGCTTGTAATGGTCCACGAACAATATTTGAAAAACAAAGATCGCCAATGATTCGGTTGGAAGCGACTTCTGTTTTCTCAAATATATAAAACTTAATCTCTTGTCCTTTTTCTCTTCTTTCTTGTTCCCCGCTTAGTTTTTGCACTTGATGAGCAAGCGTAAATGTTGATGCTGAATAACTAGGAAGAAAGGGTTTGAAAAAATCACGATTTCGTTGATAATATTGTAAATGATCACTAGCATAATGGTGATCTAATGAAGATAAAATTAAACGATCCGTTTCTATTTTTTGAAGTAAAGGATTATTCACTTTCTAAAACATTCTTCATCTTACGGAGATCACGCAGTTGTTGCTTTTGCATGGTTCCTTTAGCCAATGGTGAAATGAAATTTAATATTTTTGGCTTCATCGTCATTTCTATTTCAAACGTCAATGCGGTAATTTGATCTGCTTTTGAATGTAGCAAATAGGATTGTGTACTTTCCATTCGCTTATGATACATAAAGGTTTTAAATTCTTTATTAGGATTTACCAAAAGCGTTTCTTCTTGAACGACCAATTTCTGGGCACCCGTTCCAAAGATGTGTTTCCCTTTTCCTCCTTTTCTTTTCCGACTACCTTTTACAATTTCAAAAGAGGTAAAATCAGTAACCCACTCAGATAAATTCTTAGGATCAATCAAGTAATTGAATACTTTTTTTGCAGAACAATTGATGTCAATGTTTATCGAAAATTTCATAGTTCAAGTGCGTAGCAGGTAATAATTTATCGATTCAAAAATACGGAAACAAGAAGCATTAAAATATTTTCTTTATCATCATCATTAACAGGGAGTAATATTCCTGATTGAGAAGGTGTAGACATTTCCATCTTTATTTCGTCTGAATCTAAAGTGCTTAACATCTCCATTAAAAACTTGGCATTAAAACCAATTTTTAAAGGACTCCCTTCATAGGCGCAACTTAAAACTTCTTTCGCTTCATTTAAAAAGTCTGTATCTTCAGTAGAAAGCGTCAATCGATTATTATTTATTTTTAAAACTACTCGATTCGTGGATTGATTGGCATAAATCGCCAAGCGTTTTAAAGAGCTAAGAAAGTCTGCTCGATCAATAACCATTTTATTCGGATTCTCTGTGGGTATGACCGATTCATAATTTGGATATGCCGCGTCGATTAACCGACAAACGAGATTGGTTTTGCCAAAGTTGAAAAAAGCATTTGTTTTATTGAAAGAGAGGACAACTTCATCTTCTTTCGGCAAACCATTTTTTAAAAGGTTTAATGCTTTTTTGGGAACAATAAAACTAGTGGAAACGTCATGATCCAATTCCAATAATTCGAACTTTACCAATTTATGGGCATCTGTGGCCGCAATCGTTATTTTTTGTGGTTCCAATAAAAAATTGGCTCCTGTCATAGATTGTCTTAATTCATCTTT
Source organism: Saprospiraceae bacterium (assembly GCA_020629935.1). Taxonomy (GTDB): domain Bacteria; phylum Bacteroidota; class Bacteroidia; order Chitinophagales; family Saprospiraceae; genus JAHDCJ01. Next base: position 12,536 of record JAHDCJ010000072.1, read on the forward strand.
GCTAACCGCAAAAATGGACTTGCTAATTGCACGATTTAAATCAATGCTAGGCATTCGTACTTCTTGTGTATCGTCTGCCAGTGGAATGCGAGGAAAGTCCTGACCATTTTCTCCCATCATTCTATATTTCCCATAATCAGAGGTAATCGCTATAGAAAAAGTTTCTTCATCAATCTCAAAATGAATCGGCTGGTCTGGCAATGCCTTTAGGGTATCTAATAACATTTTTGCAGGAATGGCCACATTGATGCTGCCTTTCGCTTTTACCTCCATAGAAGTGGTAATTGTGGTTTCTAAATCAGTAGCCGCAAGGTTTAATTGATTGTCATCTATGGTAAATAAAAAGTTTTCTAGAATGGGCAAAATGCTATTGTTCCCAATGGCTCCACTAACAATTTGTAAGTGCTTTAGTAAATCTAAGGAAGAGGTACTAAATTTCATAACGATTATTTTTTTATTGAAAAAGTTAAAAAAAGCCATGATACGGGTATCATGGCTTTCGTATTTTTATTCGTTCTTTGCTAGAAAAGTAAGGACGATTTTTTTATTAATTACTAAGCATAACGGGCATAACCAACATTAAGATATCTTCATCTTCTTCTGGTTCGGCTGGTAATAAAATCCCTGCTCTTGTTGGCGTAGATAATTCTAATTTTACATCATCGGCATCAAGTACATTAAGCATTTCTACCAAAAATTTAGCATTAAATCCAATGGTCAATGCTTCTCCTTCGTAGGCGCAGGTTAAGGCTTCTTTTGCTTCATTAGAAAAATCTAAATCTTGTGCAGAAAGGGTTAAGTTTTCTCCATCTACCGATAAGATCACTTGGTTCGTTGTTTTATTGGCATAAATCACAATCCGCTTCAAAGAACTTTGAAAATCAGATCTAGAAATAGTTAACAAATTCGGATTGTTCGTTGGAATAACCGCATTATAATCAGGATATCGCGCATCAATCAATCGACAAACTAAATTGATGTCTCCGTAGGTGAAAAATGCATTGGCTTTATTAAAAGACAGCTTTACTTCATCTCCTCCAGGAAGTACATTCTTTAATAAGTTTAATGCTTTTTTAGGCACAATAAAGGAAGTAGATACTTCACTCTTTACATCGGTAAACGCATATTTAACCAATTTATGTGCATCCGTAGATACGAAGGTGATTTTGTTAAAATCAATTTGAAAATATACACCTGTCATTGCTGGTCGTAACTCATCACTACTCGTTGCAAATAAAGATTTGCTAATAGCTTTGCTTAAAGACGAAGCAGGAATAGTAACTACATCTACATTGTCTGGACTAGGGATTCTAGGGAAATCTTGACCGTTTTCTCCAGCTAATTTATAAGTACCATACGCTGAAGTAATTTCAATAGCAAAAGTCTCATCGTCAATCGTAAAAGTGATCGGTTGATCAGGTAATGCTTTTAAAGTTTCCAAAAGTATTTTTCCAGGAATAGCCACCGTCCCATTGGCGTCAGATTGAATTTCAAAAGCAGTGGTGATCGAGGTCTCTAAATCCGTAGCTGCTATAGATAATTTGTTTCCTTCAATAGTAAACAAAAAGTCTTCTAAAATAGGAAGAACTGGATTGGAGCCAATTGCGCCACCAACCATTTGCAGTTGTTTCAATAAGTCCGATGAGGAGGTACTAAATTTCATATGTGTTGTCTTTATATTTTGAACCAACAAAAATAAGAGAATTGCTTAGTTTTTTAGTATTAAACATTAATAAAATATTGATAAGTACCTATTTTTTTTCATTTCCAACCTTTTAGACTACTTTTTGTTAATAGAATGTACCGAACTAGTTTAAAAAACTTAAAAAGATAGTATCTTTGAAAAAAAATAAATTCTTATGTCAGCTATAGTTAAAGGCCCAGTAATGTTATACACTGAGCAAACACCAAATCCAGAATCACTCAAATTTGTCACCAATCGGATGTTGTACCCACAGTTAACCGCCGATTTTAGAGAAGAAGCGCTTGCTAAAGAATGGTCGCCTCTTGCTACCGCTTTATTTGAGCAACCTTATGTTAAAGGGGTATATATTGCCAATAACTTTGTCACCATTACCAAACAATTTAATTATCAATGGGAAGACGTCATGTTAGAAGCAAAGAACTTTATCAAAAAATATATTGAGTCGAATGGGGAAGATAAAGAAGCGATCATTAAAACAGGTTTTGCAGAAGCGAAAGCCAAATTAGATGCAGAAAATGTAGCTCAATACGAAGGGGAAGAAGGAGAGTTGGTAGAAAAAATCAAAGAGTTAATTAATACTTACGTCAAACCCGCAGTAGAAATGGATGGCGGAAATATCGAATTTAAATCTTTTAATAAAGGTATTGTCACTGTTATATTACAAGGTTCTTGTAGTGGTTGTCCTTCTTCTACCGTCACATTAAAAGCAGGAATCGAAGGAATGTTGAAACGCATGGTTCCGCAAGTGCAAGAAGTGGTATCAGAAATGGGATAATCCCTTTGAAATCATAAATAAAAATCCCGTTTGGAAATTCTTCCAAACGGGATTTTTATTTTATCATTCTAACCAAAGAATCTAAAGTAAAACTAAAACGCTTTCATTTTCTAAACTGAATTCTTTACTTTAGGTGGCAATTTTAAAAGAGGTTTATTCCTGTAACTTCAAAAACATAATTAGGCGATGTCCAATAAAAACTGGTTTGTTATTGTCAATCCTGCCGCAGGTTCAGGTAGAGGAAAAAAACGATGGCCCAAAATAAGCAACATGCTCTCGGAAGCAGGCATCGACCACGATTTTGAATATACCACAAAACAGGGTCATGCAATGAGTTTGTCTAAACAAGCAGTAGAAAATGGGTATAGAAATATTCTAGCAATTGGAGGGGACGGTACCAATAACGAAGTCATGAATGGCATTATGCAACAAGAAGTGGTTCCTTCAGCTGAAGTTAAATATGGTATTATTCCTGTTGGGACGGGAAATGATTGGATTCGCACACATAAAATCCCTAAAAACACTAAAAAGGTCATAGAAATCATTAAAGCAGGGAATACCCGATTTCAAGATATTGGTTTAGTCCGATATAAGAAAGATGGGGATGATAGACAACGCTATTTTATGAACGTAGCAGGAATGTCCTATGATGCATTTGTAACGAAAGTTTCTAATGAAAAACCCAATTTCGTTTCTAATAAAATCTTCTATCTATTTTTAATTTTTAGTTGCTTACGCGCATTTAAACCTCGAAGAGCTAAAGTGATTTTTAATGATAAAGAAGTGGAGGATTTACTTTATACGGTCAATGTCGGCGTTTGTCGATATTCTGGTGGAGGCATGCAATTTGTCCCACACGCAATCCCAGATGATGGCCTATTTGCTTTAACCATTGCTGGCAATGTCAACAAAATGGAAGTAATGACGGTGACACCTCGCTTTTATAATGGAACACTTGCCAAACATCCTAAAATAGATACGTACAAAACCAAAAAACTTCGAGTAGAAGCCGTAGGGAATTTACCTACGCTTCTTGAAGTCGATGGGGAATATTTAGGGCATACTCCCGCCGAATTTGTACTTATAGAAAAAGCCTTTCAGTTTTTTGCGCCAAAATAAAAAAGATCGTTATACCTAGTTTTTATTCTTCTTTCTTAAAATGATTCCATCCTTGGGCAATGATATCATGCCGCTTGCCTTGCTTGGTATGCAATTGAATTCCATCTTCCTTCGCCACCATTTCACCCATGATATAAACATCATTCATATATTTTACTTGGTCCAAATTTTTAGGGTCTACCGTAAATAGTAACTCATAATCTTCCCCTCCACTCAATGCACAAGTAATAGGATCTATTCGGAAATCAATGGCGGTCATATACGTTTGTTCATGTATAGGTACATTTGCTTCTTCTACAAAAGCACCAAGATTTGATTGATGACAAATATGCATCAAATCTGAGGCTAATCCATCCGATACATCAATCATTGCCGTGGGTTTGAAACCTGCTTTTGCAAATTGCTCGATAATATCTTTTCGTGCCTCTGGTTTTAATAAGCGATGCACCAAATGATTTTTATCTTCAATTTGAGGCTGCATGTCTGGGTTGGCCATGTAGACTTGCTTCTCTCGTTCTAAAATTTGTAAGCCTAAATATGCACCACCCATGTCTCCTGAAGCACAAATTAAATCGCCTTCTTTTGCAGTGTTTCTGTACACAATTTGATCTTCTCCTGCTTCCCCAATGGCAGTGACACTAATGACTAAACCCGTAAGCGAAGAGGTGGTGTCTCCTCCTACTAAATCCACGCCATATACCTTACAGGCCGTATACATGCCTTCATATAATTCTTCTAAAGCTTCTACAGAAAACCGATTAGAAATGGCTAATGAAACCGTCACCTGTTTTGGGGTTCCGTTCATCGCATAAATGTCAGAAAGGTTAACTACAATCGCTTTATATCCCAGATGTTTTAACGGCGTGTACATCATGTCAAAATGAATGCCTTCTACCAATAAATCGGTAGAAATTAAAGTCATTTTATCTCCTGTTTTTATTACCGCAGCATCATCTCCAATGCCTTTGATGGTACTCGGGTTTTGAGTGTTCTTTCCCTTTGTTAAGTGATCAATCAATCCAAATTCGCCTAAAGTACCAAGTTCTGTTCGTTTCATATTTTTTTATTGTAAAAATGGGTTGTTCTTCTTTTCATAACCAATAGTGGTCGCTGGACCATGCCCTGGATAAATCTTAACCTCATCGCCTAAAGTGAAAAATTGTTTGCGTATACTTTCTATCAAAGTTTCAAAACTTCCACCTGGTAAATCGGTCCGTCCAATACTATCTCTAAACAACACATCGCCACCAATGACAAATTGATGCTCACTAGAATAAAAAGACAAACTGGCAGGGGAATGACCTGGCGTAAAAAGAATTTGCAATTTAGTATTCCCAAATTCCAAAAGACCTTCGGAAGGTAAAAAAGTTTCGGGTTCTGGCGATGGTTCCATCGGAATTCCATACATCTGGCCAATTCTTTCTGCACTCTGCAAAACCACAAGTTCCTCTTCATGAAGTTCGGGCTTTAGCCCATAGGTATCAAAAATGTACTTATTCCCCAACACATGGTCAATATGACAATGGGTATTGATCAAACGAACAGGTTTTAAGCCTTTCGCTTCTATAAAATCACTCAACATTTTCTTTTCTTCATTTGAATAACAACCCGGATCAAATACGGCGCATTCTTTGCTGTCATCATATAAGATATAAGTGTTTTCTTGAAATGGATTAAATGGAAAAATGGCAACATCAGTCATTGAAAATTCGTTATTTTATGGAAAACTAATTTTTAGGTTTACTTAATTTAGCGTTTATACACCAAAAAGTGGTTAAATGTCGTCTTAAATGTAGCTTTGCTTTTGCTATAAAGCTGAAAAAAGAAGATATTTATTTAAATAAAGCCGAAAATACCAAAATCTTTTATCTTTCCATTGTTCTTAAAATCGCTTTTGTAACAAAAAAAAGTTTCTTTTGTTATACTAATGGATTTACCCCCATCCAAAATTGAATAAAGATTTATGATGAATATAAAAAAAGGATACGCTGTTTTATTTCTCTTGCTCTTTGCACTAAGCTCTATGAAGGCTCAAGGGATACAAACACCTTATGGAAAAAACCGAGTCCAATATCAAAAGTTTAATTGGGTTCAATACGAATCTCAAAACTTTATCGTCTATTGGTATGAGGAAGGTAAAACATTAGGTGAGTTTGTAGTGCAAATCGCCGAACGTGATTATGAAGAATTACAATCTTTATTAGAATATAAAATTAATGATCGTATTCATGTCATTACTTATACCGACTTAAATGACCTCAAACAAAGTAATATCGGAAATGAATCTACCTTCTATAACACAGGGGGCGTAACACGCATTATCGGAAACAAAATTTATGTCCATTTTAATGGCGATCGAAATAATTTGAGACAACAAATCCGAGAAGGAATTACACAGGTTTATTTAAACCATATGATGTTTGGTGGTAATCTTCAAGAGATCGTGCAAAACGCCGTTTTACTTAATCTCCCTCAATGGTTTACTAATGGTTTAGTAAGCTATATCGGAGAGTCTTGGAGTACTGAAAAAGATAATCGTTTACGTGATGGTTTTACCAGTGGCCGTATCCAAAATTTTTATGACCTTGTTCGAGAAGATGCTCAATTAGCTGGGCATGCGCTTTGGTATTATATTGGACAAAATTATGGACAATCTACGGTAGCCAACTTGCTTTATCTTACTCGAATTAATCGAAGTGTAGAAAGTGGTTTCTTATACGTAATCGGAAATACATTTAAACAAACTACGGATAGTTGGTTTGATTATTTTGGACAACGTTATGTAAAAGATAAAGAAACGAGAGTCCATCCAACAGAAGGAAAAATTATTACTATTTCAAATAAAAAAGACCTACCAATAACTGAACTTGCCCTTTCTCCTTCTGGAAAGCAAATTGCCTACGTAGTGAATGACTTAGGTAAATACAAAGTCATTCTTCACCAAATAAATGAAGATCGAAGAGAGGTGATTGTTCAAGGAGGATTAAAAAATAATTTTCAAATTCCAGAAAATAATTATCCGCTCTTGGCTTGGAGTCCTAATGGACAAACCCTCTTGGTCGGAGTAGAAAAAGCCAATCGATTTAAATTAATAAAATACAACGTCGAAAACAAAAAGAAAGAATCAATCAATCCTGAAGTCGATTTCCAACGAGTCACTGGAATGAACTTTATTAGCAATACACAGTTAGTCTTGTCCGTGATTAATCGAGGACAATCGGATATTGTAAAAATGGGAATTTCTGGGGGAGGAATTGATTTCGTAGTGCAAGACAAATACGATGATCAACATCCAAGCTATGTAGAAATTGATGGTAGAAAAGGAATCATTTTTTCTTCTAATCGAAATGGAAATTATTTCGCTGACCCAGATCAAAAACCTGGAAATGAACCGCTATCATTCGACCTTTATTTTTACCCAATAGAAGGAAATAAAACACCTGTAAGAATTACCAATACACCAATGGCCAACGAGTCTGAAGTCATTCAAGCAGGGAACAACACCTATGCATTTCTAAGTGATGAATCTGGCATTTATAATCGCTATGTAGGACAAATAGAAAACCAATTGGCTTATACCGAACAGGTAGTAAAGTTTAATAATGGTACTCAAATTATTATTCCAGAAGATTCGATTTATAATGGAGAACTTACCATTGATTCCACCTACCTAAATCAGGTATATCAATGGATGGGGAATAATAAGATTAATACCAATTATACATATAATATCAATGAACAAAGTGCGGTTTCACGAACAGGAAAAATCGCTGAACTTTTTATTGCGAATGGAAAATATGCGGTTCGTGTCGTAGACTTTGATCAAGAGAAAATAGAGGAAGTAAAGCCTACCGATTATCGAAAATTATTAGACGCACAAGATGAATTTACAGGAGGTGCCATAGAAGCATTAGACAACACCATTCAAGAAATGGAAATGGTGGAAGAAACAGAAATCGATTCTACATCTACACCCAATAATGAAACAGAAGATGGTAAAATTGATATCGATAATTACTTTTTCCAAAGTGAATTTGAAAATGATGAAACGCCTGCCGCAGTAATCGTAGAAGATGAAAATGGAGACATCTCTTTACAATCTCCTACAAATATGTTCCCATTCGAAGAGGTGAAATTCAAACCGTTTGATATCAATGTCGCTGATGTAAAACCTTACAAATTACGCTTTAAAACAGATTACCTCACTACCCAATTAGATAATAGTCTAATGTTTGGTGGAATGGATAATTTTGCTTTTAAAGAAAACGAATACTACGAATATCCAGGCTTGGGCATTTTCTTTAATGGAAGTATCCAAGATGTAATGGAAAATTATCGATTTCAAGGAGGCATACGTGTACCCATAAGTTTTAACGGCGTAGAATATTTCCTAAGATTTGAGGATAAGAAAAAACGACTCGATAAATCCTATTCCATTTATAGAAAATCAAAATCTAATAATTTAGAGCCAGGTACATTTAATGCAAGAACCACTCGAACCATTACGCATATCGCCGAAGTCGAATTAAATTATCCGCTAAATATCTTCTCTGGAATTCGAGTTAAACCTTTTATTCGTACGGATAGAAATGTGCTGTTGGCAACCGACTTCCAAACCTTTAGTGTGCCCAAACAAGATGAACAACGTCTCGGCCTTCGTGCAGAGTTTGTTTATGATAATACCAGTGATATTTCTGTAAATATAAAATCAGGCACACGCTATAAAATCTTCGCAGAAGTTCAAAAAAGATTTGATTTAAACTTGCTAGAAGAAGATCAAAATTTTGGACTCGATTTTGGAAAAGGGATGATGACCACACTTGGACTAGATGCTCGCCATTATTTTCGTATCGATAAGTTTTCCATCTTAGCTGGACGACTTGCCGTGAGCTCTTCTTTTGGCGCAGAAAAAACGCTTTACTTCCTCGGTGGAGTCGATAATTGGATTATCTCCGAATCAAATACAGAAATCCCCGTTCCTCAAGCAGGAGAAAATTTTGCCTTCCAAACACTAGCAAGTAACCTCAGAGGATTTAAAAATAATATCCGAAATGGAAACTCTTTCGCGGTAGTTAACTTAGAGGCAAGGGTGCCGATTCTCAATTATTTTTCGAAGAATCCATTAAAGTCTTCTTTCTTACGTAACTTCCAATTGATCGCATTTTTCGATGTGGGAACCGCTTGGCAAGGGCTTTCGCCTTTTAGTAATGATAATCCATTAAATACCGTAATTGTGGGTTCACCGAACTCTCCTGTAAGTGTAAAAGTAAATTACTTTAGAAATCCTATTGTCTCTGGTTTTGGGGCTGGGATGCGCGCTATGCTCTTTGGTTACCTTGTCCGACTTGATTATGCTTGGGGCTTAGAAACAGGGATTTTACAAGATCCAACGTTTTATATTTCTTTAGGAAAAGATTTCTAAAACGATAATTAGAAAAAGAAAATAAGAACAATAAAATTATTGTTTTTACGTTACATACAAAGCCTTAAAAACAAATTTTTTAAGGCTTTGTATGTATGAGAACCTACCTATTCACCTCCTTGTTTTTCTTTTGTTTTTTTATGCCTAAAATAGAAGGACAAATACAATTAAATATCCAAATTACCGACAAAGATAATGGCGAACCATTGCCTTTAGCCAATATCCTTTTTCAACGAAATCAAATTGGAGTATCCACTGATCTTGAAGGAAAGGCGCAAGTCGATTTTCCCAAAGAAGCCTTAAAAACAGATAGCTTGTTTTGTTCTTACATTGGATATAGAGATACCTTTTTAGTCGTAAAATTAAATCAAAATCAATCGCTGCAAATTGCTTTGCAGAGTGAAGTCGAACAACTAAGTGCCATTGAAGTGACGGGTAGACCTCTAGACCTTACGGCACTAGAAATAGTAAAAGAGGCCATTAAAAATATTAAAAAAAATTATCCCATAAAGCCTACCTACCTTCATGCTTTTTATAGAGAAACAAGCTATGAAAATAAACAAACCTTAAACCTCAATGAAGCTGCTGTAAAATTTCATTATACAGGCTATCCACAAAAACGATTTGTGAAAAAAGCTTGGAAACATTATTGGAAAGAAGACTTTAAAATCAATTTTCAAAAAGCGAAAGGACGACATATTTTTATGAATCCTCAGTTCTTTAAGTATTATAATACCATTAACGATCAATGTAAAATAATCGCCTCAAGATCAAGCGATAATTGGTCTAACTATGGAATAGAAACAGCGCCTTGGAATGGCCCACTTGGATTAACCTCCGCAGATAAAGTGAAATATCTAGCCGACTTTTTAGATCCTAAATTATTGAAATCGTATACTTATGAAAAACAAGGCGCTGCTTATGTCAATGGAACACCTTGTTTTATTATTCATTTCAAACCCTTTAATCTAAGTAAATTGGTATGGCAACAGTGGAACAATAAAATCAAATTTCCGTTGTTCGCAGGGAAACTTTTTATCGACACAGAAACCTTTGCTGTCGTAAAGATCGAATGCCAATTTTCGCCAGATGCTAAAACAGATATTTATAAAAAAAGCATCAACCTTTCTGATATTATTGCTTTAGAAATTGATTATAAAAAATCAGAAAATCGTTGGTTTCTTGATCATGTTAAAACGTACCAGGTGAAACATGATGATGAGGGAAATCTTTTAAATAGCGATTACTCACTTATTCGCGAGTTGTGGATTAATAAAATAGATCAAACCGAAGTACTTGCTTTTGATGATACTTCTTTAGATTTATTAAAAGACATGACTACAGCAAATTTGAGAGATTTTACTTCTTCTTATAATCCTGATTTTTGGGCTACGTATGAACAAAGCAATGACTTCGTTCCTTGGCCTAAAAAAGACAAGGAAGATCTTGAAAAAGAGCAAAGCCTTCATCACCAATTTGAAAATCGTTTTATAAAAAAAGATTTGCCTCCTCCCGTTTTGGCCTTGCAATATGATACCATATCTACCACCCATGGGATGCTCATTGATCCATTTTCATACCTTGAAAAACCTTCTGAAATTACCAAAGCCTATATTCAAAAAGAAAAAGATTATTTTAATAATTTTCTGATTCCACATAAGCGGAGTCAACAGAATGCGTATTATAATGTAATAAATAGAGTAAAAAATTGTGATACATTAAACAAACAACAACCTTCCTCATTTAGAATGGATTACAGCGATGAGGGAGAGAAAGGGATTGTCCAGTTTTTGCCTAATGGCCAACGAAAATTAGTTTTAGCATTGGCAGATATTTTGCCAAAAGAAAATCGATTGACTTATTTTAAGTTGAATAAAAAAGAAAACCGATTGGCCATTCAATTTAAAGACGTCAATGAAAAGCTCCAAGTACATATTTACGATTTAGTCCAAAATAAAAAAATAGCAGAATTCCAACAAGCAATAGAGTTTCAATGGATAAATGAAGAAGCTTTAATCTTTATAAAAGAAAATGAACAACGTCGATGGTTTGAAATCAATTTATTTTCTTGTCTTTCGAATAAAAAAATAAAATTACTAGAGGCAAGTGACGAAGAACATGAGGTCGAATATACCTTTGCAGATAAAACCAACCAATCAATTATTCTTACACAACGGAGTAGTTCAACAACAGAAAACGGTTTCATATTGGTAGATGATCCTAGTTATCTTGTTCGCCAACTAACTAAAAGCGATGATTTTTATACCCATCAAATTCGAAAAGGAAATACGCATTGGTATTTGCTTGGAATAAAAGATAATAACCAAACGCAACTCTTTAGTCGACCTATAGATGCCAAAGAAAGTGATCCTTGGATTTTAGAATATACACCAAAATCATCCGAATGGTTAGACGATTTTCTTCCTTACAAAAACCATTTTTTAATTAAGGTCATTGATGAGGCCAGCGTAAAATTAGCGGTAGTGGATAGAAAATCTAAAAGGAGAAAATGGCTAGATTTTCCAGAGGAATTTTATTCTATCCAATTTGATGTTAAACATGATTTTAATCAGTCATTTGCAACTTTTATTTATAGCAGCTTAAATTTTAAAGATCGTAAATATCAATATCATTTTGAAAAAGAATCATTGACCTACCAACAACTTATTTGCCAACCTGAAGTGAAATACCCCAGAATAGAATCTAAATTGAAATGGGTAATTGCTAAAGATGGAGAAAAAATTCCGCTCCTTATTTCTAATATGAAATTCCAAGACAAAGAACATAAAGGTTTACTCTTAATGGCCTACGGGGCTTATGGTGCATTTAACGAAAGTAGCTACGATGAGTTTAAAACTTTTTTATTAAATGAAGGCTATACGGTAGCTCAAGCTTACGTCCGCGGGAGTCGCGCGAAAGGTTGGTCTTGGTACGAACAAGGGAAGCGATTAAATAAGACCAATTCTATTAGTGATTATTTGGCTTGTGCAAGATTTCTTATTGAAAAAGAATATACGGACAAAGAGCATCTAGTGGCCTATGGACAAAGTGCAGGTGGCTTGGTCATCGGTGCAGCTATTAACGAATCACCTGAACTATTCAAAGCCGCGATTTTAGATTATCCCTTTTTAGATTTAATGACCGTGAGTCTAAATGATAGCCTTCCTTTAACTACTTTAGAATATCAAGAATGGGGAAATCCAAAAGACAAAACCGAGTATGATTATATGAATGCATATGCGCCATACGAACATATCCAAAAGCAAGCTTATCCGCATCTATTATTGGCTGGAGGGAAAAAAGATTATCAAACCCCGCTTTGGCAAATTTTAAAAGCGACTGCGAAATACCGTAGCTTTAATACCGCCGATACCGAAACACTTTTGTTTGTAGGAGAGGAAGGCCATCCAGGAAAAATTCCCTATAGCCAACGAATGAAAGAAATGATTTATTTTTATGTTTTTATTCAAGAAAAATTAGGATTGAACAAATTAGGGAATCGCTAATCACTCGTGGTAATTCCATCCTTAATATCTTCTAACAACACTAAGGCTTGTTTCAAACTATGCACATCTTCACGAATCAGGGTGAAATAGTTTTTCGATTTTTTAAAACTCAATTTACTATCTAATTTTTGAGGTACATATTGCAAAATGTGGTGAAAAGTTGCCGTCTCGTAAAATGGAGATTGAGGATTACTAATAAAGAAACAACGCATTTTTTTGTTCTTTAATAATAAGCGTTCAAAGCCTAATTCCTTACATAACCAACGTAAACGCAACGCATCAAATAATGCTAAAGTAGCTTGAGGTAATTTGCCAAAACGATCTTCGAGTTTTTCTGAAAATTTAGCTAGTGATTGCTCACTACTAATTTTATCTAATTCGGTGTACAAGCTTAGTCGCTCCTGAATACTATTTACATAATCATCAGGCAACATCATTTCAAAATCCGTTTCTAATTGCACATCGCGTACAAACTTCTTCTCTTTTTCTAACTCTCCTTTAAACAAATCTTTGAAGTTGGTTTCTTTCAATTCTTGGATAGCCTCGGCCAAAATCTTTTGATACGTTTCATATCCAATATCAGAAATAAATCCACTTTGTTCTCCGCCTAATAAATTTCCGGCACCTCGGATATCTAGATCACGCATCGCGATATGAAACCCACCACCTAGATCTGAAAACTCTTCAATGGTTTTTAATCGTTTTCTGGCATCGGGGGTTAAGGCAGAGAGGGGAGGACAAAACAAATAACAGAATGCCTTTTTATTCGATCGTCCAACTCGTCCACGCAATTGATGTAAATCACTCAACCCAAAATGATGGGCGTTATTAATAATAATCGTATTGGCATTGGCAATGTCTAAACCTGTTTCAATGATGTTTGTACAAATTAAAACATCATATTTTCCAGAAATAAAATCGAGTAAAGTTGATTCTAATTTGGATGCTTCCATTTGTCCATGAGCCATTGCAATGTCAATGTCTGGACAAAGCTTATTGATCATAGCAACCACATCAGGTAAATCTTTTACTCGATTGTGTAAAAAGAAAACTTGACCACCCCGATAAATTTCATAGTAAATGGCTTCTTTAATCAGCTCGCCATTGAAAATACGAATTTCGGTTTGTATGGGTTGTCGATTGGGCGGTGGCGTATTGATGACCGACAAATCTCTAGCCGCCATCAATGAAAATTGAAGGGTTCTAGGAATGGGCGTTGCTGTCAAGGTCAACGTATCTACATTGACTTTCATCGCACGTAATTTTTCTTTAGCAGCGACACCAAATTTTTGTTCTTCATCAATGACTAAAAGTCCTAAATCTTTGAAGGCAATTTTTTTATTTAAGATCGCATGGGTACCAATCAATAAATCAATTTTTCCTTCTTTGACTTTTTCCGTAATGATCCGTTTTTGTTTGGTCGTACGAAAGCGATTGATATAATCAATCTCTACTCCAAAGTTGGCTAAACGATCTTTAAAGGTATGATAATGTTGTAAAGCCAAAATAGTGGTAGGAACTAAAATAGCGACTTGCTTACCTCCAATAATAGATTTAAATGCGGCACGTACAGCAATTTCGGTTTTACCAAATCCTACATCTCCACAAATTAAGCGATCCATTGGATATCCTTTTTCCATGTCCGCTTTTACATCTTGGGTGGCTTTAAATTGATCGGGTGTATCTTCATAAATAAAGGAAGCCTCCAATTCATTTTGTAGATAACCGTCCTTAGGAAAAGCAAAGCCTTTAGAGGCTCTTCTTTTGGCGTAGAGTTTGATCAACTCCCCTGCAATATCTTTTACTTTTTTCTTGGTACGTCGTTTTAAATTTTCCCAAGTTTCGCTTCCTAGTTTGGTAAGGGTTGGAGGTTTTCCTTCTTTTCCTACAAACTTCGAAATTTTATGGAGTGAGTTAATACTCACATAAAGCAAATCATTATTTTTGTAGACTAATCTTACCGCCTCTTGTAAATTGCCATTAATGTTAATTTTCTCTAATCCTGAATAACGACCCACGCCGTGATCCATGTGGGTGACAAAATCGCCAGCTCTCAATTCGCGCAACATTTTTACATTCAAAGATTGGGCTTTCGAAAAGCCTTTTCGGATAGAATATTTATGATAGCGATCAAAAATTTGATGGTCGGTATAACAAACCACATTTAAATCCTTATCTATAAATCCTTCATTGATGGCATGTGGAATAGGATGAAAGGCGACATCTGCTTTGAGGTCTTCAAAGATGGCGTAAAAACGTTTAATCTGTCTTGGATTACCAGAGAATAAATAATTTCGCATTCCCAAACTAAAGTTCTTATCTAAGTCTTTAATCAGTAGCTCAAAGTTTTTATTGAAGCTTGGTTGAGGTTTGGTTTGATAGGTGATTACTTCTTTTTCTTCGTCAAAAAAAGAATGCTTGCCCATTTCAATCGTAGGGAAAGACTGAATATCCTGCATCACATCTTTAGGGAAAATAAAGGCCTGTTCTTTTAAAATTGCATAGCGGGTACTTTCCGTATCCTCTAACATTTCTTGGGCCAAGGCATTGGCCTTTTCAAAACAAGTTTGAAATTTATCTAGACAAGATTGAAAATTATGAATCCAAATACTCGTTTGTTTTGGAAGAATTCGCAAGAGCGATTCTTTTTGATCTTTCGAAAATTGAGTTTGGATATTGGGCACAATTCGAACCATTGCAATTTTGACCTTAGACAATTGACTTAAAGGATCAAAGGTCCGAATACTTTCTACTTCATCATCAAAAAGTTCTACCCGATAAGGAAAATCATTGCCAAAAGAAAAGATGTCAATGATGCCACCACGAATAGAAAACTGTCCAGGTTCATAAACAAAATCAACGCGATCAAAACCATATTCAATCAAGACTTCAATGGCCGTGTCTACATCGAGGGATTCCCCTTTATTGATTTCGATTACACTTTTGTTTAAGGCTTTAGGTGCGACTACTTTTTCAAACATGGCCTCGGGGTAAGTCACGATAATCTCTCCCGTCGTTCGATGACTCATCATCTTATTGACGGTTTCAGCCCGTAACAATACATTGGTCGTATTTAATTCGTCAAATGCCCCAGGTCGTTTAAAGGAATCAGGGAAAAATAAAATGTTCTTTTTCTCTAAAAGACTAGCAATGTTATTATGAATATAGGCGGCTTCTTCCTTATTGGAAGCAATGACCAAAATAGGGTGTGGATGATGAAGAAATGTTCCCGACAAGACAAAGCTATCCTGTGCACCCATCATTCCTGATAAAAGTAAACGAGGGGTATTTTCTGATTTGATCCGCTCTGCAATTTTTGCCGTTTTGGGATCATCACGATATAAACCTAACAACTCCGACAAATTACTCACGGCGCAAAGGTACGTATTTTTTTGGTATAGGGCGTATTGTTCTATGCCCTTAAAATCTATAATTTAAATGAAGCCTTAAAAGGTAGAGTATGTGTAAAGGTAAACCTAAAGAAAATCAAAGTTTATTTCCAATAATCGGAATATCTTTTCTATAAAACCAAAGTACAATAAGACTTAATAAAA
>JAHDCJ010000073.1:0-17731 GCA_020629935.1 Saprospiraceae bacterium
TATGATCATTCAACCCTATATTGAAAATGCAATAAAACATGGATTACTCCACCAAAAAGGCCTAAAAATACTAACTATTCATTTTAAACTACATCCCAAATATTTAACATGTACCATAAATGATAATGGGATTGGCAGAAAAGCATCTCAAGAAATCAATGCGCGAAGAGCAAAGTATCATAAATCGTTTGCTTCCAAAGCAAACGAACAACGCATTGATTTAATTAATGCCGTTTCTGCTAAAAAAATTGAAATTCAAATTCTAGATCAACACCCAGGAACTCAAGTTATTTTACATTTTCCTTTGACAGAAAACATGTAAAAAAGAAAGTTAACTATTATTTTTTTTACACTAAAAAAAATGTACTTTAGTGATGTTCGTAACCCAATAAAGCCCATTCATGAGTTCATCAAACATAGAGATTCTTATTGTTGAAGATAACTTTTCTTTTGGCCTTGAGTTACAGATGATTGTTGAAGAAATAGGATACACAGCAAAAGAAATCATCGATAATTCAGCAGAAGCATTGGAGTATGTTTTTAGTACTCCACCAAGTCTAATCTTAATGGACATTGAGATTAATGGAAAATTGTCAGGTATAGAATTAGGAGAAAAAATAAAACATTTAAATATTCCGATCATTTTCATCACCAGTTTTGATGGAAAGAACTATTACGAGCAAGCGCAAAAATCAAATATTTATGGTTTTTTAGTAAAGCCTATAAATAAGTTTTCTTTATTGTCTAGTATTGAAACAGCTATTAAATCACTCAATACCAATAAGGTTGAGGAACAACCCGAGAAACAAGAAGTAGAAGAAAACGCTCACCTTTTTTTAAAAAAGAATAATTTATTTCATAGGATACATCTAAATGAAATCTGCCATGTAGAAGGAGAAGGAAATTATGCCATCTTTTACACCAAAGATGATAAATTCATTTCTCGTCAGACGCTAAATAAAATAGAAACCATTCTTCCTGAACAAATCTTTTTCCGAACACATCGGAGTTTTATTATCAATTTAAATCAAATTAAATCGTTTGACATAAAAGATAATTTAATTCTAATGGCTAATGATCAACAGGTATTAATTAGCAGAAATAAAAAACAACAAACGCTTGATAAACTCAACCTACTTGGTTAGGTTTTTTCCCTAATGAAATTTTGTATTAGAAATAGCCCCCTTTTTATTGGAATACTTTTGCTATTCACCCATGTTTTATATGGACAAAATTATTATTCCAACCACTTTCATTATTCTACAGAACAGGGACTTTCTCACCGGGCAGTGCATTGTGTTTTTGAAGATCAAAAAGGATATATTTGGGCGGCAACTTCTAATGGACTCAATCGATTTGATGGATTTGAATTTAAACATTGGACGACAACTGATCCTGATTTTAATTTTAATAATATAAGTAAAATCGGTCAAGATGATTTGGGTTGGCTTTGGCTTTGGAACGAAAATCAACTTTTCTTTTTTCACCCTATTACCGAAGAATTATGGTCTGTAAAAGATCGCTTTGGAGATCAATTCCCAATAAACACTTCAGTGGAATGGCAAGGGAGTTGGAAATATTATGCACAGCATACCATGCCGCAAGATGAAAAAAAACGTTTTTATTTTATTTCTAAAGATCATACCCAAATTATTCGATTTCACTCTACTACAGGTTTCGAAGTTTTGAACATAAAACTTCCACCCAATCCTAGATATCTGCTAAGTCAAAAGAATAATGGACTCCTACTCGTTTGTAATCAACAACTGATTCAATATGATGCTAACTTTCAAGAAATCAACAATTTTAAAATAGATAAAAGCAGTTTTGCTCAACTAAAAACCAATGTTTGGACGAATGACCATTTAGAGAAAAAATCAGATACGCAAATACGAAATACATTATGGGAAAATAATCTGATCTTTACCGATGATGACCAAAAACTAAGTATTCAACGATTTAAATTTAAAAATAAAAAAAATGAATCCTTCTGGATTTTGGGCAATGAAGGATGGAAGATTTATGATAACGATTTAAGGCCTTTATTGTTTATCAATCAATCCGAAATTTTACCTAAAGAGACGTTTAACTTTATTAATTGTTACTACGCAGATAAAAAAGGTAATGTTTGGTTGGGAAGTGATTGGGGTCTAAGTATGATTCAATTAAAACAGACACACTTTAGTAATTATTTCACCTCTTTATATGAAGCCCAATTCCCCCTAAATAATTCTGTACGAGGAATTTATAGCGATTCAAAATGGTTATACGCTAATCTAGAAATGGGTGGATTTGTCCGAATTCCATTAGATCAAGATACGAGTTTAACCAACAAAAAAATGGAAATCATTCATCAATCCTTATCTAATGCAATGACTTGGAGTACTGGAAATAAAGTCGATTATTGGGGAAGACCTTTAAGCAAAATAAATGATCATTCTTTTTGGATTGGCAATAGAAGAAGGTTGATACAAGTTGATCTTTTAAATAATACGAATAAATCATTTTATATTCCAAATGAAAAAAAGAAAGACGTAGATATTTGGTCTATTTATACAGACAAAAATCTTCGCGTTTGGCTAGGTACAGGTAATGGTCTTTTAATAAAAGAAAAACATTCAGATCATCTTCAACGCTTTGAGAACTATGGTGATTATCCAGAACTAAGTAAAAGCGTAATTCAAAATATGGTTTCCATTGACCATCAAAAAATTTGGCTTTGTACCAATAATGGTTTGTTTCTTCTTGACATGAAACAACAATCAATAATGGATAAATGGGGAGCAAAAGAAAGTAGTACTTTTGTGCCTCCCAGTAAAAACATTCAACATATTTATAGAGATAAAGATCGAATGTATTGGATTGCCACTACCAATGGCCTAGTAAAATGGGACTCCCTTTTAAATCGTATTCAAGTATTTAATGAATCCGATGGTTTTCCCAACCCAGTGCTTTATTCGGTTATAGAAGATGATTATAACAATTTATGGATTAGTAGTGATCAAGGGATTATTCGTTTCAATAAAAAAAGCCATACGGTTCGAGCCTTTGACGAAAATGATGGATTACATCAAAGTGAGTTTAATCGTATTTCTTTCTTTAAATCGAAAACTGGGCATCTTTTTTTTGGTGGTTTAAATGGTATAACAAGTTTCCACCCTAAAGACTTTAATGAAGAAAAATCTCAACATCATTCCCATCTCAATCTTGTTCAATGTAGTTTATTAGATCGAGATGGAAATGAATCTACCGATCAGTTTTTTTTGGCAAGCCAAGAAAATAAAATCAAGATTAAACCCAAGCAAAACTTTTTAAAATTACAAGTTGCACTAATGGATTTTGGGAGTTCTGAAGACAAGATGTATGCGTAT
Organism: Saprospiraceae bacterium; assembly: GCA_020629935.1. Lineage (GTDB taxonomy): Bacteria > Bacteroidota > Bacteroidia > Chitinophagales > Saprospiraceae > JAHDCJ01. The sequence goes on from JAHDCJ010000073.1 coordinate 3,372, forward strand.
AAAATTCCACGAGTTCAAAACAATTGGATTAATCAAAACAGTCCTTTTTTACAACTTGACCGTTTACCGTATGGCAAGTATGATTTACACATAAAAGGAGGCATTAAAGGGGAAGGTTGGTCAGACAAACAACTTAAAATTGCTATTGAAGTCCTTCGTCCCTTTCATTTAAGTTTTGGATTTCTAATTGCTGCTTTAGCTCTGCTCTTCTTCCTATTTTGGTTTTTATTTAAAGCTAGAATTTATCAATTGAAATCAAGACAGATTAAATTAGAAGCAAAGATCAATGAAGCCACATTAGATCTCCAAAAACAAAATCTTCTAATTACGAATCAAAAGATTGAACTTGAAGATACCAATCGAATCAAAGATCAAATCTTTGCAATACTTGGCCATGATTTAAGGAAACCTGTATTATCTTTTCGAGGATTGGTAAAAAAGGTGGATTATTTATTGAGAAAAGAAGATTATAATAACTTAAAACGATTTGGAGAAACCCTTCAAGATGATGCGCACCAACTAAACAAACTAATTGAAAATCTTTTAAATTGGTCCTTGTTACAGAAAAATAATCTCATCTATTTACCAAATGAAAATCGAATCGCTGAATTGATCAATGAAATATTAAACAATTTTAAACGACCACTTAGAAATAAAAAGATCGAATTAAATATTTCCATTGATCCAACACTTACCATTTATGCAGATCCTAATTCCCTATCCACTGTTTTTCGAAATTTAATAGACAATGCCATCAAATTTACTCCAGTAAAAGGAATGATAAGTATTCTGGCTCATAAAACGGAAGTAGAAACACAAATTATAATCAAAGACTCTGGAGTAGGAATGACTTCTGAAAAAATAAAAAGAATCTTTGAATTAGATGAACACATTCATACTAAAGGAACCGATCATGAAATCGGAACAGGCCTTGGTTTGCATTTAGTTCAAGAGCTTATCCGCTCCAACAAAGGTAAAATTAGTGTATTCAGCGAGAAAGGCCAAGGCACTCAATTTACTATTTCGATTCCCAACTACCATCATTGATTATCGTCCATTAAATTCACCAAGAGCTCATTTTATAAATAAAATGAGCTCTTGGTGAATTACAAAATATTTTCGTGGATTAATTAAATCCATAATTCGTTATACGGCCTTTGACACGTAGCAATTGACGCACTTCTTCCAATTCAATATTATAAGGTTGATAAGTTGGGTTATCAGAAATCAACACCAATTCTGATAATTGATTGTTTCGTTTTACTTGTTGAACGCGTTTGGCTACTACGACATCCGTCACCACTACATAAACATTATTATCTCGAATAGGCTCATTAGGTTCTAAGGATTCGCAAACTACAGTATCTCCATTAATAATGGTTGGCGACATACTATCTCCTGAGATTTCAAAAGCAATTAATTTACCTTCTAGGCCAGGCAAAGCGAACTTTTTTAAATTCTCCAAATATTCATAATCGTTCCGGCCTAAAGCATATCCTGCCATCGCTTTTTGAGGAACTAACGTGATGTTATTTCTTCCTTCAAAAACCAAATCTCCTCCAGCGTGGGAAGAAAATTCATCATTCGTTCCTAGCATGCTTGCACTTGAACCAAATAGGAAATTGGCGTTAATGCCATAAATGTCCACTAATTTATTGATTTGATCTACTGTAATATTCCGTTTTCCTTTTAAAATCGAATTGATCACGTGATTATAAGTGCCCAAACTTTTAGCAATATCAGATTTTCCTTTTATTAAGTTATTGGATTCCAAGTACTTATATACCTTTCTAAAGTTTTGATTAATGACATTTTCCCAAAAACTTGACATATTTTTGAAATTTTTTGTTAAAAAATTTGATTGTTGGAAACAAATTGTTGTATATTTGTGTTATTACTAACAGAAGAAACAAAAACATTCAACTCTTATGTATCAAATGTACAAAAAGTTGTTTTATTTTCAAAGATATTTAAAAACAATTGGATGAAAACACTACGCTTTTGGTTTGATGGCAACAAAAACATCGCTAGTCAGATTTGGAAAACCTATACCACTCGTAAGTCCGTTTTTAATTTTTTAGGTCCTATTTTTATGGCCTTAAAGGCAAAATGGGTGCGATGTTATAAATATTTCACTCATGGTCATCCGCCATCATATCCTCAACTTTTCGCATTAGGTTTTTTGATTTTTTTAATCGTCAATGATAATTTAAAGATCAGTATTAATCCTTCTGATGAAACAGAACAAGTAGCCCAACAAGTCCACCTTGTCAATCCACAAGCCCCTGCAGAGTTAAGAGAATTACGCAAGAAAGAAAACTTAAAATACATCAAAAAATATAAGCAACTTGCTCAAAAAGAAATGCGACGTACAGGGATTCCAGCAAGCATAAAGATGGCGCAAGCTCTTATTGAAAGTCGAGCTGGTTCAAGCAATTTAGCAATGAAAAACAATAATCACTTTGGAATAAAATGCTTTTCAAAAAAATGCAAAAAAGGACATTGCTCAAATCATACAGATGATTCACATAAAGATTTTTTCATCAAATTTAAATCCCCTGAAGATAGTTGGATGGCACATAGTAAATTTATTGGAAAATCGAGATATGAGCGTTTATTCAATTATGGAAAAGATTATAAAAAATGGGCGAATGGCCTGCAAGCCTGTGGTTACGCAACAGATAAAAAATATGGATCAAAACTTATACGGATCATCGAAATTTATGATCTCCACAAATTAGATTCATAAGTGGAGATCATAAATAACAGGCCTCCGTTTCTTTAATTTAAACAAAACCTTTCACCTTTAAACAAATGCATCATGAAAGCTACACTTATCCTATTATTTAGTTTTTTTGTCCTTTCTTGTCAAACAGGTCTTGATCATCAACCATTTACTGCAAGTGCTAATTGGTCACAAGAAAGTGATTTTCCAGCGATTGGAATACAAATCCAAAATGCCCGAATAAAAAAATCAGTTTCCATTAGCAAATTAGCCGATGCCACAGGATTAAGTGAACAAAATATTAAACATATAGAATCTAATAAAGCGATGCCGACGCGTGAAACGTTAGTTGAAATTCAAAAAATTTTAGATTGTGATATTGTGCTTGATGCCATTTAGATAAAGCGTATTTGTCAATGATTATTATACCATTTGATTTGATTATATAATCAAATCAAATGGTACAAACCCTACATAAGCTTCTTCGTCCATTCAGAAGCAGCAATTTAAATGAGATGAAGACAAATTTTGATAGTTAATTTATGTTTGCACATTTAAATAATTCAGGAAATTAGCACACCTATTCAAATGAATTACTTAACCCAAAATTGGTCTTAAAAATTGATTCGATTATATCAAATTAGAAAGAAGCTGGTTTATCATTTTTTTTGTTAGAAAAGAAACTGCGATGAAAATCGCAGTTTTTTTTTATCCTACACACCACTTTTACAATACTCTGCATCTATAAACTTGAAGAAACACCAAAAAAAGAGTAAATTTAAGGTATTAAATGCCTTAGAAAATTAACTAAAACCCTAGAATCACCAACTGACTGTGACAGACGCTGAACTTATAGACTTATGTCGTAGGGAAAATCGTAAAGCACAAAAACTGCTTTACGAACGATTCGCTCCAAAAATGTTTGGGGTGTGTAAGCGGTATGTCAAAGTGAAAGAAGACGCTGAAGATGCAATGATTAATGGGTTTTATAAGGTTTTTAGTAATATTCGTTCATTCAAAAGCAAAGGAAGCTTTGAAGGTTGGATACGAAGAATTATGGTAAATGAATGTTTGATGTTTTTAAGAAAACAAAATAATTTCAAAATGACCGTTGAAATTAGCAATGTAGAAATGAAATCAAATATCACAGCCCAAGATAAACTTCAAGAAAACGATATTCTAAACTTATTAAATAAACTACCCACAGGTTACCGTACTGTTTTTAATCTTTATGTAATTGAAGGGTATAAACATCGAGAAATTGCCGAAATATTAGGCATAAGTATAAATACCTCTAAGTCTCAGCTAATTTTAGCGAAAGATAGAATGAGAAAATTATTAAATCAAAATCAATATCCTGAAGTGGGATAATAATAGTCATGGAAAAAGACGACCACATATTCAATATTTTTAAAGATAATCAACATAAGTTGGAGGAAATGCCTTCGTCTAATGCCTGGGATAAACTCGAGGAAAAATTAGATGATCGACATCAAACCCAACGAAGATTTTTCTATAAACAAACGGGTATAGCTGCGGCAGTTGTCCTTCTTATAGGATTTGTTGCATCGCTTTCTATTTTTAAACCGCAATCTAATATTGCGCTAGCAGAAAAAGCAGTTCCCGAAAATGTACAAACCGCATTAGAATCTGATGCCATTGCTGTACGAAGTGCCAATGATCCATTAATCATGACGCATTTTGAGCGTGAACGAATTATCGCTACTAAGAAAAATAATAAACCTGTGGTAAAAGATCTAAAACCTCAAATCGCAAACCGAATAGATCAAAATAATATTAACATAGAAAAACAAATTGCAGAAGTAATAAAGGAAGAATACAAATCTGAAGAAGTGAAACCTTCCATGAATTTATCTTCAAAAGAGAAAAGTTTCGTAGAGGAATCTGTAGAAGAAGAACTAGAGAAAGGATCCAATGAGGATGGAGTCATTGCCCCTCCCGCTCCTGCAAAACCCAACAGAGGTATTTCTGATGATCGTATCTTTACTGAACCAGGAGCTACTGCTGGATATACTACATTAAGTGATTCATTAACTACATTAACAAAAGAAGAATTAGTAAATACAGAATCCGCAAAAGAACGACTTGATGTCATGAATGAAAGTAAGAATGGTTATAATGGAAATATTGCAACCATTGAATTCAAAAAGGATGAAGAAGCCAGAAATAATGATCTGCTCCGACAACGACAAGAAGAAATGATCCGTGAGCATAAATTGAAGCGCAACGATAAAAATAATACAGCAAAATCAGCTAAGAAAGAAGCGAATAAATATGCAGAAGGAACCTCTGTAAGCCCAGTTGCCCCTTCCATTATTGCAGACGAAATAATGGTCTCTGAAATTATGGAAGAAGAAGTGATTCCTTTAGATATTACCATGACCAATTCCGTCCAGTATGAATCTAAAGATAAATCTTCTGCACAAGCCTCTATCCAACAATTTGAATGGATACTTGGAGAATGGGCAACTAATGATCAAAAATCTTTTGAACAATGGGAACGTACAGATAATCTAACCATCGAAGGTAAAGGATTTCTGGTTATCAATGGAGACACGCTCTTTACAGAAGGTATGAAGATTAGACAAATTGGAGATGCTCTATATTTTATTGTAGCTGTCGATGAATCAAATAAAGAAAATCATTATGTTTTAAAAAGCTATAATGATCGTCAAGCAGTATTTGAAAATGAAAGTCTTCAATTCCCTAATCAAGTGGTTATCGAACGAAATTCGAATAATAATTTCACTACAATTATGCAGAATAACAATTCTTCTAATATTACCGAATCACAAAATTTATTTTTCAATCAACGGAATCAAGTCGTTAATGAAAAAGCGTATAGAAGTTTAAATAGAAAAAATTAATGCTATTCTAAATAGAACTTAATTTCAAAAAAAGTCTTCCTTATAGGAAGACTTTTTTTGTCCCCCATTTAAAAAACAATTTTTTTTTCTCTGCACACACCATTTTTACTATTTGGTACATCTTTTAAAGTAACTAAGCTAATGAAGGCTTAGTTTTATTTTTGATGAAATCCAATACCAAAATAAATTGCAATGAAATTGAAATACATCTTATTTTTCATTCTTAGTCTTTCATGCCATGTTTTAATAGCGCAAGATCAGATTAATCAAAGTCAACAAAAACAATTTGCCTTTGATCTGTATCAAGAACTTGCTACAAAATCAGGTAATTTATTTTATTCTCCTTTTAGCATTTCTGGTGCAATGGTCATGCCTTTTGCTGGTTCCCAAGGTAAAACTAAAACAGAAATTGCTGAGGTTCTAGGGTTTCCAATTGATCATTCAAAAGGAATTGAGGCATTTAAAAAATTGAGTACACAACTTGAAGAAAAAACGGAATCAGGCCCCGAGGTAAATATTGCAAATTCTATTTGGGCTCAAATTGGTCTAGGCATGAACACCTCCTTTGTAGATCAAATGAACAAACACTATGATGCAGGTTTAAACTATGTAGATTACAAAAATAAACCAGAAGAATCTAGAAAAGATATCAATACTTGGGTAGAAGATAAAACAAATAATAAGATCAAAGATTTAATACCCAAGGGCGTTATAACTCCAGATACTTATTTGATTTTAGTCAATGCTATTTATTTTTTAGGTGATTGGCTTAGTCCTTTCGATAGCACCCAAACTTATAAGGATGAATTTTATGGTGTGGAAGAAAAAGTGGATATGATGTCTCAACAAAATTATTATCCTTTTTATAGAAACAATAAATTTAAAGCTATTGCCATGCCTTACGAGGGCAATGAATACGAAATGATTGCTTTTCTTCCCAATAAAAAAGATGGAATTACTGCATTAGAAAAGACCATGACTCCTGAATTATTCAATATGGTAAAAAAAGGCATGCGATCTCAAGAAGTTAGTCTACAATTTCCAAAATTTGTAATCAATAGTAATTATTCTTTAAAAAATCATATGAAGCAAGTTGGGCTTAAAACGGCTATGGCAGGTGCCGCAGATTATTCAGGAATATGTGATCGCTCACTTACTATTGACCAAGTGCTACAAAAAGCGTTTATACAAGTAGATGAAAAAGGAACTGAAGCCGCTGCCGCCACAGCTATAGTAATGACCACCGAATCTTTACAAACGCCTTTAATCCAGTCTTTCCGAGCAGATCATCCATTTTTGTTTCTAATTTATCATAAAACAACCGATACCATTCTTTTTATGGGCAGAATGGAAAACCCAAATAAAGACAGTTAAAATTAATTCACCAAAAAGATATCAATATGAAAAAGCTTATCGGAATTCTCCCTTTACTTATTTTATTCATTAGTTGCATTCCTAATAAAAGTGACCAAGCAGGATTTTTCTCCTCTTTTTTCAATAAAAAACAACCCGTAATACAAGTGGCTTTATTGCTCGACACAAGTAGTAGTATGGATGGGTTAATCAATCAAGCCAAAACTCAACTTTGGAAAATCGTAAATGAATTGGCCACCACGAGCAAAGACGGAATGGATTCTAATATCCAAATTGCACTCTATGAATATGGCAATAGTACCCTTAGTGTTAGTGATGGATATATTCGAAAAGTGGTTCCATTAACTACTGATCTTGATCTAGTATCTGAAAAATTATTTGAATTAAAAACTCAAGGTGGAGATGAATATTGTGGTGCCGTAATTCAGAAAGCAACGAACAATCTAGATTGGACTGCGAGTTTCAATGATTTGAAACTTATTTTCATAGCAGGCAACGAACGCTTCAATCAAGGAACTGTTGATTTCGAAGCGGCATGTAAAGCAGCTATAAAAAAAGGGATTGTAGTCAACACCATTCATTGTGGTGATTACCAAGAAGGAATTAATGAATTTTGGAAAAAAGGAGCAGATCTTGCTGATGGGAAATATTTAACAATCAATCAAGATGAAGCAGTCGTACAAATCAATACGCCCTTTGATGACGAAATTATGAAACTCAATAATTCATTAAACAAAACCTACTTATCCTTTGGAAATGAAGGACAAAAGAAAATGGAACGTCAATCTATACAAGACAGCAATGCACAGCAATTAAGTCCTTCGGTTGCGGTAGAAAGAGCAATTACCAAATCCTCAAAAACGTATAATAATGCGTCTTGGGATATCGTAGATGCAGTAGAAGAAGAAGCTATTGAATTAGAAGAATTAGATACCGAGTCTTTACCTGCCGAAATGAAAGATTTGAAAGTAGAAGAACGAAAAGAATTTGTAGAAGAAAAAAGAAAAGAGCGTTTAGCCATTCAAGAAAAGATCAATGTTTTAAACACGCAACGAATGGATTTTATTGCCAACGAAAATGCTAAATCTGAGGAAGCAGCTACTTTAGACAATGTGCTTTTAAAGGCAGTTAAAAGTCAAGCGAAACAAAAGAACTTTTCAGTAAAGGAATAAAGAAGTATTAATCATAGCACCTGAAAATCTCGAATCCCTAGAAATTAGTGGGTTCGGGATTTTCACTTTTCACTAAGATGTTCGTGTGATATTCCATTCCATCAAATTGGAAAATCTTGCGTTCTGTAACGGCTTCAATGGCGGAAAGATCTTCTTTTAGATGATATTGTGTTTGAGTAATCAATATATCTTGGTAGCCATTATTTCGAGAAGTAAAAAATGCAATGTGACTATCAAATTGTTGAATATCGATTTGATGCCATTCATGCGGAATTAATTTTGGTATGGAATCTAAGGCGAATGTTTTATTTTTTGCAATATCCTCTAAATCAAATTGAACATACGCTATTCGTTTAATCGTTTCAAATATTTGTCGGAATCCTTCTTTAGAAGTTTCAAACAAAAAGAATACTTCTTCTTTTGTCCCTTTATTTGATTGTTCAAATGATTGTACTAATCCCAATATTTGTTGTTCCTCATTTCCTTTATACCAAGCAAAAGGCTTTGGTAAATGATAAGCAATTGAACCTCCTCCATAGTACAAAGTAGATAATGGATCGGTTCCCATAACCAAAGACAAGCTATCTAAATCACCTTTAACACTAAAGAATTCGGTAGCAAAGGATGCTGGATGAGCTACTGGAGACCAATGCAAAAAGATCAAATGTTCTTCTGGCCTAGAAGTATAAACTTTCACTTCACTAATAAAATGACGCTCAAACTCTTCATCTAGGCTTACATAAGAAACGCCATTATCTATCTTACTTCCCTTTAAATCTTCAAAATAATTAGGATATAAGAATCGAATAATTCGCTCTTCATCTACTTCCACTTCCTTAAAAGCAGATTTCTCTAATAAAGTAGAATTCGAAGATAAAGAATTTGTTGCATGCACTTTGGTCCCAATAGATTCAATTGGGGATTGTTCAGATTGACAAGCACTACAAAAAATACAGAAAATAATAAATGGAAAGAAATTCCTCATACAGCCTCAAATGGTTTCCCTCAAAGGTACACCTTTTTATAAAAAATATAAATTTTATTTTTCATCCGAAAAAAAATACAAACTGATACACCAAAAACAGATTCCTTGACATCTATTCTATTGTAGTTGCGTCTATCTTTTATTTAAGCAACTTAAGTAAGTCCAGCGATTGACTTACTTAATGGTTTAACCATCATCTTAAACCATTATTTTGTAAACCATTTTCTCAAAAAATAATTATTATGAATCGTTTCATTTTGATTTTCACATTAGTAATTCTAAGTCTTTGTTCTAAAACATATGCTGGAGGCTTTATTATTGTAATGCCTGATCGTCATGCAAATCCCGATGCGCCCTTACGACAAGGAATGCCAAATCCGGCTTTATTTCCTTTAGAAGTAAGAAGCAACAAAGTAGAGGTGGACATCAATGATTTTTCCGCAGTGACTACCATTGAACAAGTCTTTTACAATCCAGGAAATCGACAACTGGAAGGTTACTTTTTATTTCCTGTGCCTAAGGATGCCATTATTAAACATTTCAGTATGTTGGTCAATGGAGTCGAAACAGAAGCAGAGCTATTAGATGCAGGAAAAGCGCGGAAAATTTATGAGGATATTGTTCGACGATCAAAAGATCCAGCATTATTGGAGTATTATAATCAAGGGATGTTTCGTGTTCGAATTTTCCCTATTCTACCTCGTTCAGAACAACGAATTAAATTGACGTATGCGGAATCCCTTCAAGTGGAAGACGGAACGATTGAATATTTCTTCCCCTTAAATACGGATAAATTTTCGGCAAAACCGCTAAATCAAATTAGTTTCAAAGTCAATGTAAATACGAAAGAGAAACTTAAAAATGTATTTTGCCCAACCCATGAAGTTGAAATCAATAGAAAGGGAGAACGGGAAGCTGTCGTAGGTTACGAAGCAACAAACATGCGGGCTGATCGAGACTTTAAACTATATTACAGCACGGCGACTTCAAAGATTGGAATGACGATGTTGAATTATAAAAATGCAGATGAAGAAGGATATTTTTATATGAGTATAAGTCCAGGAATTGACAAGCAGGTGGAGGTTTCTAAAAAATCAATCACCTTTGTATTAGATGCCTCAGGAAGTATGGCAGGCGATAAAATGGAACAAGCAAAAAAAGCTCTAATCTTTTGTATTGAAAATCTTAATGAAGAAGACGAGTTTAATGTAGTCCGATTTTCTACAGAAGCAACTACCCTCTTCGACCAAACACAAAAGGCCAATGAAACCAATCGGAAAAAAGCTAGGGAATATGTCAAAAGCATCAAAGCTTTAGGGGGAACCAATATTGACGAAGCATTAGATATGGCGCTTAAGAATAAAGCCAATGCTAACGAAACTTCCTTTGTTGTTTTTATGACTGATGGAAAACCAACGATTGGAGAAACAATTGAAGCGGAGCTTTTAGCCAAGGTTGAAAAATACAATGCGGAGAAAACAAGAATTTTTACTTTTGGGATTGGATCCGATTTAAATACGCATTTGCTCGACAAATTAACAGAGATGACCAATGCGTATAGAACCTATGTAACAGAAGAAGAAGATATTGAAATTAAGGTTTCTAATTTTTATGAAAAAGTCTCCTCTCCTATCCTAACTGATATTAAACTGACTTTTGATAAAGATGTCATTGTATCTGAAATTTATCCAAAATATCTTCCTGATTTGTTTAAAGGATCGTCAGTTACTGTGATGGGAAGATACTCAGGTCACGGCCCCAGTAAAGTATTTTTAGAAGGTCAAGTAAATGGGAAAAATGAACGACAAGTTTATCCTATTACTTTTGAAAAGAAAAATGAGACGAATGAATATATACCACCACTCTGGGCTTCAAGATGTGTAGGTCATTTATTAGACAAAATTCGATTACATGGTTCCAATAAAGAGTTAGTTGATGAAGTGGTTCGATTGGCGAAAAAGCATGGAATTGTAACTCCATATACCAGTTTCTTAATTATTGAAGATGAACGACAACTGGTGAATCGACGAGCTATTCAGCCAAGAGATCAGTTATTGAATAATCGATTAGCTCCTCCAGCTCCTGGAAATATTCCAATAATTGAAGAAGCATTGGAAGAAGAGTTTGAATCGATGAGCGATATCGCTGGAGAGAAAAGTGTACGCTCAAGTAAAGAAGTCCAAACATTAAATAAAGCCAATAATATAGCACAAACTCAAGTGGGTAATACTAGATTAGAGTTTAAAGACAAAAATGGACTTTCTCAAAATCTCGCTGGAGGTATTCAAAATGTGCAAGGACGGGCATTCTATAATAACAATAATGTTTGGATTGATTCTAATGTGCAAGTGGTCAAAAATCAAAATACCAATCGCATACGATTTAATTCTTCTGATTACTTTGCACTCATGCAAAAGAATCCTGAAACTGTAGAAATTCTATCTTTAGGTCAAGAAGTACGTTTTGTGCTAAACAACCAAGTGTATGAAATCTATTTATAGGAAATAGCGTGTGTTAGAACGATAATTTAACCACATAAAATTATAAAAAAGAAAGCGGCTGTCTCGAATTTCGAGTCAGCCGTTTTCTTTCACAAACAAACCTAAAAAAGTACTATTTAGTCATAAAAACACTATCTAAGACATCACCATCAAATCGACCTGTAGGTTGACCTTTTACATGTTGATAAGCAGCAGCCACAAATACTGTTTTTACGGTAGACATCACAATAGAAATAAACAAAAACATAGACAATACCGTTACAATCGCCAATACAATATTCACCTGAAACAGAACAAATCCGACTAATCCAACGATTAAGAAAGCACCAAAGCTTATTAAACCAAAACTAAAGTTCGCGGATAAAGATTCTCCCCATGCTTTTTTCATAATTGCTCCTGATTCTTTTACCGAATCAATTACTCCTTTTTCTTCAAATACAAGTACTGGAATTACAAAGAAAGTCAGGATGGACCAAGCCATTCCAATCAATCCAATAATGATGTCTCCAAATTTACCTGCTTTGTCTTGCGCCATGTTTAAAGCTAAACCAACGGTTGCAGATATTACTGCCCAAGAAAAAATCTTATCAATTTTGGTAAGACTAAAGGAAATACCATCACCTATACTCGTAGGTTCATCATTCATGTATTTAATTGCACAGTGGATGAGTGCCACATTGAAGAAGATCACGACTCCATAACTCACTAGATAAAATAAAAACATTAATACATAAGATAAAATAGGTAAACCCTCTCCTCCTGATTCAAAAATGTTTTCTAAACCAAAGATAAGTGCAGTACCGCCGAAAAAGGACCCAATAATCATTATCGTTACGATTCCTGAAATAAGCGGAAATACCAATAATGATCGATTTTCATTAATTAAAGAGAAACTTGTTTTGGCTAATGCCCAACCATTTCTCATTTTGTCTCCAAATGCCATAAGCTGTTATTTGATTTAAATGTTTTTGTAAATAAAAATAATTTAACAAAGTATTAAGAAATTCACAACTATAATCGATAAATGCTACGAAATTAACGATTAGAGATTTAATTTAAACACCATGAAGTTGTTTAAGAATAACCTTATAATTGACAAGCAAATTATTGAAAGTCAAATACTTCTGCTTTTGTAAATAACATAAGTCGCCCAATTCATTGGGTCTGTGACCAAACGATTGGAGGAATAAAGCATTGTTTTTTTGGCTTTCCATAATGCCACGCTCAAGTTTTTTTCATCATTTAAATTGCTGTAGAATAGATGAGCCATTTTTGAAGCAATTCCATCTTTTATCTCTGAAATAGTGGCTATAAATGTGGATATTCCTAGGTCGCAAATCTCTTTTTTAATAATAGTTAAATGCTTATTTTCAAACAAACTTATGCATTGATTAAAAAAAGCAAAATCTATAGTTCCTAGTTTATCTTTACGAGTAGGAAAAATAACTTCCATATGATGCCCCAAAACATGTAAAGTAGTTAACTGCTGCGGGGTAGCATTTAACAATGAATCATTCAACGAAACAAAACCCTCCTTTATAAGCTGGGTTCTTTCCGTGGTTAACTGTTTTAGTTTAGGATAAAAGAACCAATCATCATGTAAATAGGCCCAACCAGAATGCGTGGATGGTTCAATAAAAACAGATATTTGAAGCGTATTATTTAGTGATTTACCCCTTATTACCTTAGGTAGATTATGCAAAAATACGATCTCTTTTTCCTTTAGCAAAAACGGCCATTCCGCAAATGGCCCATTTATATTTTTGGGATTTTTTTTCAATAAAGCATCAAAAGGTAATTCGCGTAAACAATCGCAAACATCCAATTGCCAATGTCTTTCGGCATCGTTTGTCCTAATTGGTTCGATCAATATTTTATACAATTGAAGCGCAAGTATCACCCACCTTTCTCGTTGATGATTTTCTAAGAAAAACCGAAATTGATTGACCAAATTACATATGGAATCTTTAGTAGATAAAAATTGATAATTGGAATGATTGGCTTGTTTTAAATAAAAAGAATGATCTACTAAAATATACTTAAAAGTAGGATGATCATTGGATGGAATAAAGGAGTGCTTCTTTTCTTTCGAGAAAAATAAAAAATAAAATAAACATATACCTACTATCCAACCGCCCCCTTTTAAAACCATTCTTCCTCTTTTCATTATTTGATGGTAAAATTACGAAATAAAACAATTAAGAAATTTATAAATGAGTAAAATGAGAATATAACTTAGTAAAACTATCATGTTTCTACTTAAAGTCTACATTTTACTAAATGAATGGTTTTCTATTGTAGATCTAAAGACTTTGATGAATTGTATTATCTTTGCGGTTCAAAATAAAAATAGATGAAGGTATTTAAATTTGGTGGGGCTTCAGTAAAGGATGCAGAAGCGATTCAAAATGTGGCAACCATTTTGGAGAAATATAAAAAAGATCAACTAGTTATTGTAGTTTCAGCCATTGGAAAAACAACCAATGCACTAGAAAAAGTACTCAACGCTTATTACCATAAATCAGGCGATGTACAGGCACTTTTTCATGAGGTTAAAGTCTTTCATTTGAGCATTATGCAAGCTTTATTTGAGGCCAATGATCCTGTTTTTGCAGAGGTTAATGATCTATTGGTAGAGATTGAATGGATATTGGAAGAAGAACCACAAGAAAGCTATGATTATTTATATGACCAAATGGTTTCTATGGGAGAATT
>JAHDCJ010000073.1:17831-28443 GCA_020629935.1 Saprospiraceae bacterium
AGAGAAAATATGCTTCAGAACCTTTTAGTCAATAAAATGGTTTTATTGAATGCACGCACGCCAGGAACTGCCCAAATGGTGGTTAAAGAAATCAACAATTTAGAATATCGATCCGAATAAGGATTAAAAATAGGTTAAAGTACACTATGACATTTTGTCAGTAAAGGTAAAAAGTGTATTTTTGCAAAAAGTAAAATAATTTCATACCATGAATGGAGACCAATTGACATCTGATTTACACGTAAAGACTATTGACGAGTCTAAACAAGGTGACGTGTTTTTTCAAGATGCACTCGTCCAAAAAACAGATGGAAAAAAGTTCTACATTGAAAGCTATGGCTGTCAAATGAACTTTAGTGATAGTGAAATCGTAGCCAGTATCTTAATGGATGTAGGTTATGCACCCACTCGCGATTTAGCACAATCTGATTTAATCTTATTAAATACCTGTTCTATTCGTGAAAAAGCCGAAGAGACTGTACGTAAACGACTACGCACTTTTGATAAAATCAAAGAAGAAAAACCAGGGACTATTATTGGCGTTTTAGGCTGTATGGCTGAACGACTGAAGAAAAAACTCTTGGACCAAGAAAAACTCGTAGATCTTGTAGTAGGCCCTGATGCTTACCGTGATTTACCCAATTTGGTTTCCAGTGCAGAAGGTGGAGATAAGGGAGTAAACGTATTATTATCTAGAGAAGAAACCTATGCAGATATCAGTCCTATCCGATTAGAATCCAATGGCGTAACTGCTTTTATTTCTATTATGCGTGGATGTGATAATATGTGTTCTTTTTGTGTAGTTCCATTTACAAGAGGACGAGAACGAAGCCGTGATCCGTTGACTATTGTAGCCGAAGCACAAGAATTATTTGACAAAGGTTATCGAGAAGTGACCTTATTAGGTCAAAATGTTGATTCGTACAAATGGACCCACCCACAAAGTGAAGAATTGACCAATTTTGCTCAATTATTACAATTGGTGGCCGATGTAAATCCGCTTTTACGTATTCGATTTTCAACTTCACATCCGAAAGATATTACGGATGAGGTTTTATATACGATGCGAGATAATAAAAACATCTGTAATTATATCCATTTACCAGTACAATCAGGAAATTCTCGAATTCTGAAATTGATGAACCGAACCTATGATCGGGAATGGTATAAAGAACGTGTAGAATCGATTTATCGAATCATTCCAGACTGTGCCATTTCATCCGATATTATTACTGGTTTTTGTACAGAAACCGAGGAAGAACACCAAGATAGTTTGAGCATCATAGAATTTGCTCAATATACGATGTCATATATGTTCTTTTATTCTGAAAGACCTGGAACATTGGCAGAAAGAAAATACGAAGATGACATTCCTGAAACTGTTAAAAAACGACGTTTGACGGAAGTTATTCGATTGCAAACGCAAATTTCTCATCGAAAAAATCAAGCAGATATTGGACAAACTTTTGAAGTGTTAATTGAAGGCACATCTAAGCGATCTGAAGATGATTTTAAAGGTAGAAATTCACAAAATAAAATGATTATTTTTCCTAAACAAGAAGGGCTTAAACCGGGTGACTATGTGCATGTAAAAATTGCGGAAGCCACCTCTGCTACTTTGAAAGGATCAATTGTCGAATAAACCAATTTATGGCAACAAATCTTTTATCGATAAAACAACGTTTTGGAATTATTGGACGATCTGTTCCTTTAGACCATGCATTAAACACTGCTGTTCGTGTGGCTCCTACTGATTTAACCGTGTTAATCTCAGGAGAAAGTGGCGTGGGAAAGGAAGTTTTTTCAAAAATAATACATAGTCTTAGTCCTAGAAAACATAATAACTTTATTGCAGTAAACTGTGGCGCAATTCCAGAAGGCACCATAAACTCTGAACTTTTTGGTCATGAAAAAGGCGCCTTTACGGGAGCAACATCTACGCGAAAAGGATATTTTGAGACCGTTGATGGAGGTACCATTTTTTTAGATGAGATTGGAGAAATGCCCTTAGAAACTCAAACCTTTTTATTACGTGTTTTAGAACAAGGTGAATTTATAAAAGTAGGCGGCGATAGTGTACAAAAAACAGATGTACGTGTAGTAGCTGCAACCAATGCCGATCTTTTAGACAAAGTAAAAAGAGGGAAGTTTAGAGAAGATTTATATTATCGATTAAGTACAGTACCCATTGATGTACCTGCGTTAAGAGAACGCCCAGAAGATATCTATTTGCTGTTTCGAAAATTTTCTTCTGACATTGCAGAAAAATATAGAAGTACCCCTATTGTCTTAGATGATAGCGCCCAGCGAATTTTAATTGATTACGCTTGGCCGGGTAATATTCGAGAGTTAAAAAATGTAGCGGAACAAATGTCTGTGCTTTCTACGGAGCGCAATATTAGTGCGATTGATATTGAGAAATATTTACCCAATTTACGGAAGCGAAACCTGCCCATTTTGGCTAGTTCGGTGGAGAAAGAAACAGAGAGTTTTAGAGAAAGAGAAATACTTTATAAACTTTTGTTTGACATGAAAAGTGATCTTAATGATCTTAAAACTTTAGTCTTTGAATTAATCTCAAATAATGACCTGCGTGTACCTGAAGGGAATCAATTAAAACAACTCAACAAATACCGTTCTATTCCAGAAGAGTTGGGGTATACAGGAGACAAAGAATTTACAGCACAACCATTTGAAACGCCTAGAAAGTCACAGCCTATTATTATAGAAAGTAATGGAAATACCAATGACGGCTACCGCAATGTAGAAGAAGTAGAAGAATCTCTTTCTATTGAAGATATGGAAAAAGAACTCATTACAAAGGCACTTAGAAAACATCGCTCTAGAAGAAAAGACGCCGCTTCTGAACTTGGAATATCAGAACGTACCTTGTATAGAAAAATTAAACATTACCATATTCAAGAATAAAACCGAATCTAACCCAATTTTTGAATTTGTTTCTAAAAAAAGACATCGTCTAAAATCAAAATCCTTATGAATATTCGGTTTATTATAAGCCTTTGTAGCTTACTCCTTTGCTTAGGATGCTATACTTTTAATGGAATTAATCTACATCCAGATTTAAAAACATTTACGGTAATTCCTTTTGAAAATCAAGCACCTAATGCCATTCCTACGCTTAATAATACCTTTCAAGAATCATTGAAACGTCGAGTAATTAATGAAACTAAATTAAGTTATGCCGCAGCCAATGGAGATGTAGAATTTTCTGGAGCAATTATTGGATATTCGGTTAGTCCAGTTGCTCCACAACCAGGAGAAATTGCTCAATTTAGTCGGTTAGATATTACGGTGCAAGTATCCTATTTTAATCCTATGGAAGAAGAGCAAAACTTTAATAGTTCTTTTACTCGTTTTGCCGATTTTGAAAGCAGCACCAACTTAACTACAGTCCAAGATAATTTGATAGAAGATATCAATTCCCAAATAATAGATGATATTTTTAACAGAGCTTTTACAAACTGGTAGTATATATTTATTACTTTTGTATTCTGTAGAGATTAATATATGAATGGTATGATAGACGCAAAAGCGTTTAAGGCATTGTTGGAAAACCCTGAGCAGTTGAAGGAAACTCGCTATCAAGACCTTGAAGGTTTGTTGGCGAAATATCCATATTGTCAGCCACTTCGTTTTTTATTATTAAAAAAATTTAAAACCGACGAACATCCTGCAGCTGCTAAACATTTAGCTTTAGCCTCCATGTATGCTTTTGATCGTTCCTTTCTTTACGACCTATTACATGAATCTCCTTTAGAATACGAAATTAATGTGGCTCCGTTATCCATTAGTGATGAAGCTCCTAATGAAGCAAAAGAAAGTCTCAACGAATCAGAGGAGAAAGCAATTATTGAAGAACCTCCAATCGCCGAGGAAATTCCATTAGAAGAAAAAATTGAAGAAGAGCTACCTATTGAAGAAGAGATCATAGAACAAAAAGAAGAGCCCAAAGTCATTATAGAAAAAGAGGAAAAGACGGAAGATCCAAGTATTCCTGTTATTCGTTCCGTTCCCTTGGAAGAAGCACCCATAATTATTGAAGATCTAGGCGGAATTAGCCCAGGGGAATTAGAAGAAGATTTAAGCCTTCCCCTACCCGACCCTTTGAATTTAATACAACCAGAAGATGACGATTCATTATCTATTTCTATAAATCAAAAACTGGAGGTAGAAGAAGAAAAAATTAAAAAAAAAATTCCTTCCTCATCTGGCCAGACTCCTATCGTGAAGAAGAAGAAAAAGAAAAGCGGACCAAAGAAGAAAAAAGAGAAAGTCCAAGCCGTTTCCTCCAAAAAATTCGACAAGGTTTCTTCTAAAAAATCGGAGGATTCCAGTTTCTCATTTACTTCTTGGTTATCCAGTTTAGACACCACAGATATACCTAAAGAAAAATCTACCACACCCAAAAAGAAGAAGAAAAGTACGCCAAAAAAGAAAAAAGTAGCACCTCTTATGGAGGAGCAGGTAGAAACATCAGATAAAACGCCAGAATTGAAACAACTCATTCAAAAAAGCGTAACACCTGATAAAATGATTATTTCTGAAACATTAGCCCATTTATTAGCCATTCAAGGAAAATCTAAGGAAGCAATGGCGATGTATCAGCAATTAAGTTTGAAATATCCCGAAAAAAGTAGTTACTTTGCAGGGAAAATTAAGAATCTTAAAAATTTATTATAATTATGTTAGCTTTTTTAACTGTTTTAATTGCGATTGTTTGCCTTTTATTAATGGCTGTAGTATTAATTCAAAATCCTAAAGGTGGAGGACTTGATTCTACATTTGGTGGATCAGCTGGTGCAAACCAAATGCTTGGTGCAGCAAAGACAACCGATTTAATTGAAAAATTGACTTGGGGTTTAGGTACTGCGCTTTTAGTATTATGCTTAATTACTAGTTTAGTAGTAGGTACTGGTGGAAGTGCTTCTTCTGGAACAAAAACAGAAGGATCAAATATGGAAATGGAACGAATTACGCCAGTAGATGCTCCAGCAACTTACCAATACGAAGGATAATACAAACCATAAAATATATCACAGCCCACAAAGCAATTTGTGGGCTTTTTTTATGTCTGTACTTTTGGCAGACCGATCTGTCAGAAAATCGGCAAATATGACACTAAACACGGCTTGGCATATTTAATGCTTTAGGCAACTTGTATTATATATTTTTATTAGTAAAAAATCACATAAATACTATGAAACCAATTAATGATCGAGTTGTTGTAAAACCAGCAAAAGCTGAAGAAAAAACAAGTGGAGGAATCATTATCCCTGACACCGCTAAAGAGAAACCACAAAAAGGAGAAATCATTGCCGTTGGTCCTGGAAAAGAAGGAAATGCAATGACTGTTAAAGTTGGAGATACCGTGCTTTATGGTAAATACTCTGGACAAGAACTATCCTACGAAGGAAGTGACTACCTTATCATGAGAGAAGATGATATTTTAGTTATTCTATAATAAATAATCCTATTAATCTAAATTAAAAATTGATATAAAAATGGCTAAGGAAATTAGTTTTAATACCGATGCCCGTGAAAAATTAAAAGCGGGAATTGATGCACTTGCCAATGCGGTAAAAGTAACATTAGGACCTAAGGGAAGAAATGTAGTAATTGAGAAAAAATTTGGAGCTCCTGCAATCACTAAAGATGGAGTTTCTGTTGCAAAAGAAATCGAATTAGAAGATCCTGTAGAAAACATGGGTGCTCAAATGGTAAAAGAAGTAGCAGCCAAAACTTCTGATATCGCTGGTGATGGAACCACTACCGCTACGGTACTTGCTCAAGCAATTGTAAAAGCAGGAATGAAAAACGTAGCCGCTGGTGCAAATCCAATGGACTTGAAACGAGGAATTGACAAAGCAGTTAAAGCGGTAGTCGCTTTTCTAAAAAGCCAAACAGAAGTAATTGGTGATGACTTTACAAAAATAGAACAAGTAGCTTCTATCTCTGCAAATAATGACAATGAAATTGGTGCTTTGATTGCAGATGCAATGAAGAAAGTAACTAAAGATGGGGTAATCACTGTAGAAGAAGCTAGAGGTACAGATACTTATGTGGAAGAAGTATTAGGAATGCAGTTTGATCGAGGATATCTTTCTCCTTACTTCATTACCAATGCAGAATCTATGGAAGCAGAATATGAAGCTCCATTAATTTTGATCCACGATAAAAAGATTTCTAACATGCAGGATTTAGTACCTGTTTTAGAAAAAGTAGTAGGTATCGGAAAACCATTATTAATTATTGCAGAAGACATCGATAGCCAAGCTTTGGGTGTTTTAGTAGTCAATAGATTACGCGCTCAATTGAAAGTAGTTGCTGTTAAAGCTCCTGGTTTTGGAGATCGTAGAAAAGCAATGCTTGAAGATATCGCTGTATTAACTGGAGGAACCGTAATCTCTGAAGAGAAAGGATTCAAATTAGACAATACACAAATTGAGCATTTAGGATCTTGTGATAAAGTGACTGTAGACAAAGACAATACAACTATTGTTAATGGCGCAGGAGACAAAGACATGATTACAGCACGAATCAACCAAATCAAACAACAAATCGAAATGACGACTTCTGATTATGACAAGGAGAAGTTACAAGAGCGTTTAGCGAAATTGGCTGGTGGTGTAGCTGTACTTTATGTTGGAGCAGCTACAGAAGTAGAAATGAAAGAAAAGAAAGATCGTGTAGACGATGCATTACACGCTACAAGAGCAGCGGTTGAAGAAGGTATTGTTGCAGGTGGTGGTGTAGCTTTAGTACGCGCTATCTCTTGTCTTGATAGTGTCAAATGCCAAAATGATGATGAAGCTACTGGCGTATTTATCGTTAAGCAAGCTTTAGAAGCTCCTATCCGTACAATTTCTGATAATGCAGGAATTGATGGGTCAATCGTATTGATGAAAGTATCTGAAGGTGAAGGTTCTTTTGGCTATAATGCACGAACAGAAACATATGAAGATCTTAAAGCAGCAGGTGTACTTGATCCAACAAAAGTAACGCGTATCGCTTTAGAAAATGCAGCTTCTATTGCTGGAATGGTATTAACTACAGAATGCGTAATTAATGACAAACCAGAAGAAGGTGGTGGAGCACCACATATGCATGGCGGAGGCGGAATGCCAGGAATGATGTAAGATAAAGATCAATCTAAAATAAAAAATCCCTTTGAATAAAATTCAAAGGGATTTTTTATTTTAACGTATTCGATTATCGAGTAAACACCATTTTTTTTTCTTGAGAAAGAGACGCATTAAAAGTATACCCATCATAATCAAATCCTTTTAAATGAGCTACCTTCTTTATTTTGTTTTTAATCACATAATTACAAAACATACCCCTAGCCTTTTTAGCGAAAAAGGAAACTACCTTGTAGGTTCCATTTTTATCTTCTTTAAAATCAATCGTATACAAATCTCCTTCAAGTAATTTAGGCTTTACGGATTTGAAATATTCATTAGAAGCTAAATTCAAAATGATATTATCCCCTTGTGCTTTTAAATCCTCATTAATTAAATCTGTAATTTGGGTTCCCCAAAATTCGTAGAGATTCTTTCCTCTTTTATTTTTTAATTTTGTGCCCATTTCTAAACGATAAGCTTGCATCAAATCTAAGGGTTTTAATAAACCATAAAGACCAGATAAAATGCGTAAATGCTTTTGAGCAAAATTAAAATCTCTCTTATTAAACTGTGCAGCATCTAATCCGACATACACATCTCCCATAAATGCTCGTGCAGCTGGTTTAGCATTGCTCGAAGTAAAAGGCGTAGAAAATTCTTTATAACGATTAAGGTTTAATTCGGCTAAATTATCACTCAAATGCATCAAGGATTTTACTTCCTCCATCTTATATTTTTTTAATTGCTTGATCAGCACTTCTGCATCTTTGAGCAATCGAGGTTGACTTACCTCCTTCAAATCAACCGCCTCCATGTCCAGCTTTTTGGCTGGTGAAATTAACATTAACATAATTCTTTACTTTTTCTCTTTTATAGACTTCCACAAAATACATCATGAATTTGAGAAGTGCTAGGACAATCCATTTAAAATTTTGAAAATAGATTTTATCTATCTTACCAAAAATGAACGATCTATACTAACGATGAGCTAGTTTTCAAAAGAATTTCATATATTTAAAAAAAACTTAATACATAGCACATTCATTAATATATTTATAATTGTCAATAGAAATAGAATAAATATTAAAAAAACTCATCTTATGACTGTCACACTATTTTTTACATCTTATTGACAATTCATATTTGAATAACTATATTTGAATTATCATAACTGCTACAGTAAAGTAGTTTTTTGTGTTTATTTGTTTGGGTTAGGGAGTCCTTGTTCATGTTTGTGGGCAAGGTTTCCTTTTTTTATGTCTTATTGATATTTATCGCCCAATTTCCTACCTTTATACAACCTTTTTCAACTTTTAGGTACTCTTTAATAATGAAGAATATATTTAATGGCATTTACCCCAGGGAAAGATGAAATTAGACTGATAGAGGATTGCATGGCTAACGATCGTTTAGCCCAAAGGACTTTGTATGAAAAATACAAAAATGCGATGTATACCATTGCATACCGAATTACAGGCAATTATGAAGATGCCAATGAAGTATTACAGGACGCATTTTTGAGAGTTTTTAAAGCCATTGGAAAGTTCAGAAGAGAATCTTCCTTAGGTGCATGGATAAAAACCATTGTAGTTCGAGTAGCGTTGACAAAAGTCAAAAAACGACTGACTTTTGATTCTTTAGATGAGTTAGAAAAAGATCAATCCGTGCATTTTCATCATGCCATTGATATTGATTATCTAGACAAATGTATTCAAGCATTACCCGATGGTTATCGCTCTGTTTTTGTTCTAGCCGAGATTGAAGGATACAAACATCGAGAAATAGCAGAATTATTATCCATTAGTGAAGGAACCTCTAAATCTCAATTATTCCACGCAAAAAAGCATTTAAAAAAGATGTTAGAAAAAGTTGGAAAAACCATATAAATGAAAAAAACACCCTACATATTATCTAAAGCAATTGCTCAATTGCCCATACACAAACCAGAAGAATTGGTTTGGGATAATATCGCTGCCTCTTTAGACAAAATCCAAACCAATACTTTACCGATACACCAATTAAAAGAATTCCAAGCTCCCGATTTCATATGGGATAACATTGAAACACAACTTACTAAACCTGCCAGGACTTCGATCCGATGGATTAAATTACTTCCTTATGCCGCAGCTATAAGTGGTTTGATTTGGTTTAGTTTCTTTTTCTTTTCGAATAAAAAAGCCGATACCTTAGCCTTTCAATATAGCACCGAGAAACTGTCCTCTACCGCCTTATTTGATATCGATTGGACTGAAGATGAAGCCGCATTCTCTATGGTGGAAAATCTATGTGAAACCTATACCTTTGCTTGTGAGAACGCAGAAATACAGTTTTTACGTACCGAACTTATTGAACTTACTTCTGCAAAAGAACAGATAAAATCAAATTTTTCTTCCTATCAAAATGATCCTTCTTTGGTGAAAAGATTATCTCAAATTGAGCGCCAACGATCCGATCTTTTAAAACAGTTTATTGCTAAAATATAAACCAATGAAAAAGATTTTACCCCAATTATTCTTGTCCGTCTTTTTTCTCCTTTTTGTGATTCAAATCCATGCACAAGAAGAACTCCAAGTAGTTTCTCAAACAATCTTAAAAAGTGTAGATTTTGAGAAAAATGACAAAATTTTTATTGATGGAAAAAAAGCAGAAATTATTGTAAGTACCTGGGATAAGGAAGAAGTCAAAGTACTACTCAAAATTAAAAGTAAACACCCTGTCAAATCCATTGCCGAAGCGGACTTGAAAAAAGCGGTTCATGTAATCGAAAAAATCGAAGATAAAATTTATATCAAAAACGATTTGAATGCAGAACTTACCAAACCCGAATCCGCAATTACAGCACGTTATCAAATTCTAATTCCTACCTATGCTTCGCTGACGCTAAAAAATAATTTTGGGAAAACAAATGTCGAAGAAATTGTAGGTAATCTAAATATAGAAGGCGAATACAGCCAAATACGACTCAATAACGTCAAAGGAGATGTCAACATCACTTCTTATTTTGGAGATATTGAAGCCCAATATATCAGCGGACAAGTTTCCATCGATTCTAAACGATCTAATATTGAAATGAGTGAATTGAGTGGAGCTTTTGATATTAAAGCAAAATACGCAGTCATCAAAGTAAACGCAAATCAACAGTTGATTGACCTAAACATTGATGCCGAACGTTCCGATGTGATTTATAACCCTATTCTGGGTTCAAAAATATATTATAACCTTCTTGCAGAGTATGGTAAAATTAGTGTGCCGAAAGAAATTGACTTCAATTTCTTAGAAAACTCGGCCGCAACTAAAAAAGCAATTTCTGGTTCCAACCAAAATATGTCCTCCATAAAAATCAACACCACTTTTGGTGATATTAAAATTGGACAGTAAAATTCGCTCTTTTAAAGATTCGCTAAAAAGAAAAAGGTCATAGGGTTTCAATTTTGCGATTCAAAAATTTTACTAGACGAAAGCCAAGCTGA
>JAHDCJ010000074.1:0-2352 GCA_020629935.1 Saprospiraceae bacterium
GTCAAAAGGTAAAAGCACTGTTTAGGCTTCCTATAAAATTTGAATTACGAATTTAGATTTATCGGTTTATCCTCAGGTATTTCACCCAATAAAGAATTCTTTACCATTATTCTTCCCTACACTGCTAATAGTCATTTATGGGTTTGGCAAATGGAAAACAGCACTAATAGTTACTATCTAACATCAGCATGGGTTTCGCCCAAAAAATATAAAAGAATTATTTCTGGCAGTTGCGTTTAAAAAAAGTGGGGAATCTGTAAAGACAGATTCCCCCACTTTTATTGTTTTATATTTGCTTATTGAGCACGCTCAAATTCTTGCATGGCTTCTACTAAAAATTCAACGCTAGACATCGGCATGGCGTTGTAGATAGAGGCTCGGAATCCGCCAACAGATCGATGGCCTTTGACCCCAGAAATTCGCTTATCTTTACATACGGCCATGAAGGCATCTTGATGTGCAGGATCTACAGTAACAAACGGCACATTCATCAAAGAACGATCTTCAAGAGCAACCGTACCTTTGAACAATGGGTTACGATCAATTTCGTTATAGAGCAATTGTGCTTTTGTTTCGTTATGCGTTTTCATTGCATCCATTCCTCCCATTTCTTTGAGCCATCTTAGTGTCAAGAGACAAACGTACACCGGGTACGAAGGTGGCGTATTAAACATCGAATCTTTTTTGATATGTGTATTATAATCCAACATTGTTGGAATAGTACGACTTACTTTGTTCAACATATCTTTTCGGATAATCACCAATGTGGTTCCTGCAGGGCCTAAGTTTTTTTGTGCACCAGCGTAGATCATTCCATATCGATTGATGTCGATTGGGCGACTAAAAATGTCAGAAGACATATCGGCAATGATCGGCACATTGGTCTCAGGTAAATTATGATATTGTGTTCCGTAGATGGTATTATTGGTAGTAATATGTAAATAGGTAGCATCCGAAGGGATGTTCAACCCTTTAGGAATATAGTTATAATTTTGATCTTTTGAAGAAGCGAGCACATCAATTTCTCCAAAAAGAGCAGCTTCTTTGATGGCTTTAGCAGACCATGCGCCCGTATCTACATAACAAGCTTTACCATTTTCGTCAAGTAAATTCATAGCTGCCATAAAAAACTGGCTTGATGCTCCACCAGTCAAAAATAAAACTTCATAATCGTCACCTGCTCCTAAGTGAAGTTTGACTAAGTCACGCGCTTCTTGCATGACAGCAACAAATTCAGGACTACGATGTGACATTTCTAGGATAGACAATCCGATACCATTATAATCTATTACGGCTTGAGAAGCTTGTTCCAAAACGATTTGGGGTAAAATAGCAGGACCTGCGCTAAAGTTGTGTTGTTTCATAACGAGTGTTTCCGATTTCATTAATTGTTTATTTTAGGCAGCAAAGGTAATAAGCTTTCTATAAGCAATCAAATTTAGCTCCCTTTTTAATAAAATTGTTTTGCAATGGGAATTTATTTTTCGTTTGAATCAGCCTTGAGTTGATTCACATTTTAGGAAATAGAACTCGACGAGCTTATTGAATTTACCGATTGGCTAATGGGTGTTTTTTTGATAGAAAAAGTAAATGTACTTCCATTTTCAAGTTCGGAAACTACAGAGATATTTCCTTTATGATTTTCGACGATTTTTTTACAAATGGATAGTCCGATTCCAGTTCCTTCGTATTCATGTTGGGTATGGAGTCGTGCATACATTTTAAATACTTTTTGAATACCTTCAGTAGACATTCCGATGCCATTATCTGCAATTTCAAAAATGTGGTGGGAATTATTTTCGGTGTATTTTATGTGTATTGTTCGAATGTCAGATTGGTTATATTTGATGCCGTTATGAATAATATTATGAAACAGTTTATGCATCATTGCTCTATTGGCTTCCACAACGGGTAAGGTATCGCTCTCTATTTTGATCTCATAATTTCTTTCTTGCCTCAACACTAATTCGGAAATCACTTCTACGGTTAGATTAAGGTCAACCGCTTCTTTCTTCATTTCTTTATTATTGAGTCTAGAATGTTCTAGGGTATCTTGGATCAATTCATGAAGTTGTTTCGACGCTTTTTTAATAAAATCAGTAGATTCTTCTATTGTTTGATTTTCGTATGGTTTTATTTGTTGGTCTAAAATATCCATAAACATCACGATAGTACGCACAGGAGCTTTGAGGTCATGTGAAACGACGTAGGCGAAGCGTTCTAATTCCATATTTACACGTAGCAATTCTTCGTGTTTTTCTTCAATATCTTGAATACTTCGATTTAGGAATTCGACGGTAGTTTCGTAATCATTTTTGTATTTAGAAACTAGGAATTCATCTACTAGACGTT
>JAHDCJ010000074.1:2452-28357 GCA_020629935.1 Saprospiraceae bacterium
GTAGTTTCGTAATCATTTTTGTATTTAGAAACTAGGAATTCATCTACTAGACGTTTTTTTGATACTTTTTTTAAAAAAGTTTCAATCTCCGTCTTATGCACATTTAGATCCAGATTTTCTGAATTTAAAAGGTTCAATATTTTTTTAATATCGTCTTGCATCAATAGTTAAACTCCTGTTATAGGGTATTAAAGAGAATTACTTAGTGTATTTACTTAAAAGAAAATAAATCTATGATTTTCCTGTGTGATGTATTAAAGTTACTATTTTTTTCATGTAAAGTAAACCTAAGCCAAGTTATTTAACTTGAAATAATTTGGGCATAAATACATTAAACAAAGCGAGGGTTAAAAAACTAAAGAGGATTGAATGGATAACCAACAGTATTTTGTGCATTATTCTACAGCCATATTCAGAATATGAATAATTCTTTACTCTAGGTAATACCCAATGATCACTTTTGAAGATGTGGTTATTGCAAAAACAGCGTTTCTAAAAACGGATTAGAAGGTAAGTTGAAAGTTTTTGTAATATACACTAACGACAAGCACAACGAACGTTAGAAAAAACAGTAAAAATCCCATGAAACAACCTCCTTTACGGCCTAAGTTTTCGATATCAGACATCTGTGGTTAATTTTAATTTATTAAATGACTTCAAAGGTAATTTTTTTATTGCTTATTGTCCAATAAAAAAAGAGGAAAAAACGGAATAGATTGCAATCTATTCCGTTTTTTCCTCTTAGAACTCGATTTTCTTAATCGTTGAACCGAATTTTTCGGCAATAATCTTTATATAAATAATCTTTGAGTATCATATATACGACTTCTCTTTCTGTTTTTTCTCGGCCAATTTTTTCTCTTTTAGATTTATCATCATAAAATTTCCAAACTTCTTTATTGGTCAGCCAGGTAAATTCTTCACCATTCACATAAATCAAGATATTGTTATCTGCTTTTCTTTTGAAAGAAAATATATCAAGTGATTCTTCGTATTGCTTACCTGTAGGGCGTTGTACTTTAGAAATAAACTCATTAATGGAAGATGTAAATATGGTACATCCACAAACATCTTGCAGTTGTTGATCGACTAAATTGAGGATATCTGCTTGG
Source organism: Saprospiraceae bacterium (assembly GCA_020629935.1). Taxonomy (GTDB): domain Bacteria; phylum Bacteroidota; class Bacteroidia; order Chitinophagales; family Saprospiraceae; genus JAHDCJ01. The sequence goes on from JAHDCJ010000074.1 coordinate 3,565, forward strand.
GCAATTTTCCAATCTCCTTCTTCTTTTCTGAATACGAGTGTTTGTATTTCAGAACCTTTTGCTATTAGGTTTTCTCCATCATGAAGGGAGAAACTTGCATTGAGTACGGCATAAGCGATTCGACCTTGCACAGCGACTTTATAGATTTCATTTACTTGATAAGAAGGTCGAGGATCATCCATTTGTATGATGCGTTCTAATAAAGATTTTAAAGAGCTGTAGTCTGCGGGTTTTCGCTCTAGTTTTCCTGTTATTTTATAACTACTTCGAATCGCATTATAATCTAAAGTATAGAAAGCCAGCATGCTTTTTACATCTTTCGTTTTTCCCAATTGAGAATAAATAGAGACCCATTTATTGATTTGATCTTTTAGGATCTCCACTTCGTCTTTCTTTTTTTCGGGTTGGGCAATAAGCGCAACACTTAAAAAAACGAAGAAAAGGGTAGATAGGTATTTCATTATGTGGTTTTTTAAAAGACTAACCAAGGTTAATCATTAGACGGTTAAATAATATGTTTCCTAACCTAAAAGTACAAAATCCCTTTAAATTATTCGGGATTATGATCTTGTAACCATGAAAATAAGCAAATTTCAGAAGGATGATCATAAGGGAGTTCGCACCAATAGCGATGAAATTGGACAAATGTTTCTATTTGGTTTTGGGTCGGCGTAGATTTTCCAAAAATAGCATCGGAGAGTTCCTTGAGTTGATCTTTTTGGACAACTCTCCTTCCAAGCTCGTCTCTTCCATTTTCAATAACCATAAGTCCATCGGGTGTGTGGGTCGGAAAAAAGTGACTACTATATTTGATAATAAGATAATTAATAGTGTCTTGTTGTTTTTGATATCGGTTTAATTCTCTACTAATTTCTTCTTTTAAAGATAAAAGATTATCTGGCGTAAGCGCGTCAATTTGTTTTTGGATTTGATCAATTTGGTATCTAAAGGGTTTAATGTTTATCGAATCAAATTCGGCCAATTCAATGGCATTCAATTTTGAGGTTTTAATGATTCGAATTTTTTTATTGTAGGCGAGTCCTTTTGTCAAGGATTCTTTTTTAAGATTTAAAGAATCAATGGTCTTTTTACTTGTTGAATTATAACCTCCAATTTCCCCTTCAAGTCGATCTCGTAAATCTTTTAGTTTACGTTCTTGCACATCAATTTGTCCTAAGCGATTTTCTAGGCTGCTTATCATTGCTGCCGTATCAATTTCTGAGTGTATGGTATACAAATAGAAAACGAAAACAGCTAATAATACGATTCCAATATTTATTAATGACTTCATCTTTGTTGTTCCCTTCCCTCAAGATTTTCAATCTTGAGGGAAGGGAAGTCTTTTATTTTCCGACAAAATACATAAGTAATTTACGAAATTAAAATACAAATGAAATTCTTTTGATTCCACACGTCCTTACTCAAAACCGATGGTCGTATTGGCGCTCATCGATTTTCGCGTCTTGATTTCAGGTAGAATATTTTTTATTAAAATGGGAAGTCAATCCATTAAACATATGATGTAGGCAAAAAAAATCAGGCCGAAGCTTCCATTGAAGCTTACGGCCTGATACCAACCCTAAATTTTGGTTAAAATATTTTCCACCAAGGTTTGCGGTATTTTGCTTTGGTATTCGTGGACTTTATCTGGGATTTTTCGGGTTGGGATTTTTGGGGTATTTCTTTTTTCTTTTTACGATATGTTTGAAGCACTTTTTTATATGCTGGATTTTTATCAAAAATAGATTTCGTTTTTTCGACTAAAGGTTTTCCTTTTTCGGGATGCACCATAGCGACGTAATTTGCGTAGGCCCAAATGGATCGAAGTGGATGACCTCCATTTCCCCATTGAATATTTTCTACTCCATCTTGTTCTAATCTAAAAAGAGTGGCTCTAAATTTTTTAAGGTCTCTTTTTCTAATATTTAATTTTTCATTGACTACAATTCCCGTAACTTCTTGACGGTTATTTTTCCGCATGACATGTAATTTGTCGGGATGAATTTTAAAGCCTTCTTCTCGAACGATTAATTTCGAACAAGCAATTAATCGGCTAATTTTTTCATTACATGATTGATCTCCAGAAAAAGTTAAATCATCTGCATAGCGGGTATAATTAAAATTTAATTTATCCGCCAAGCCTTCAAAACGGCGATCCATTTTATAACATAAAATATTAGTCAGGTATGGACTGGTGGGCGCGCCTTGTGGTAAAAATCGTTCACTCTGACTGAGGTAAAATTTAGTTTGATCTAGTTCTACTTCTGCCACTTTGGGTTCTGTACATAAAAGACCAAAAATAGTGGCCAACTGTTCGGAATATCCTAAGTGTTGAAAAACGCCTTTTATTCTTTTGTAGGTTACTGTTGGAAAGAAATTTTTCAAATCCATATTGACTACTACATCGGCACCCACATGTTTTTTCGCATTGGAAACGATCGATCGATTAGGCACAAATCCATGGGCGGCTTTGTGGATTTCAATTGGAGAAAGAATATTTTCCAAGATCCAATATTGAATTTGTTTGAGTCGATAAACAGGAGCTGAGATCAAACGTTGTTCGCCTGATTTTTTGGGGATCGCAAATCGTGTATAATGATTTACAGCTGATGTTTTTTTCGAAAAAGCAAAATAGCGAATCGTTCCAACGGAGACTTTCATTGCTTTAGACAAGTCTTCTACATTTTCAAAATAGGGTAATTTATTTTTTTCAAGGGCTGCTCGATTAGAGGTTTTATTATTTAGCCCTTTAGAAAAATCTTCGCCTAAAAATAGAATATCTTTTGCTTTACTTTCCTTCCAAGCTTTGGCTTTGGCGAGTTGATTAGCGGCTCTTTTCTTTTTGGTTTCTTCTCGTTTAGCTTTCGCTTCAGCCATTCGTTTTTTTCGAATATCATTTAGCAGCCGTTCTTTATTTTGAAACTTTCGTTGTTGTTTGAGTAAAGCACTAAACTCTTTATTTAAAGTACCTTCTTCTCGAATCAATTGTTCGGGCAGCGAAGGTTTACCTTCTTCTGAACTCCAAAAACCAAGGCGAATCATTTCTTCCAAGATAAATTCAGATCTTGATGATTTTCGTATTTGGTCGTACAATTCTTGTCTTCGAGAAATCTTAGTCATAGATTAAAAGTTTAAGAATTAAAAAAAAGGAAAGGGCATTTTTTAGTTAAACCAAATAAAACCCGTACATGCCATAAAGCACAAAATGCCCTTTCCGAGATTGGTGTAATTAAGTAATCCCCACGATTATTTAATTTGCATTAATTTGAAAACCTAAATTTAATAGGCTTGCATTTCCAAATTCACCAAATCTAAAATCCAAAAAAGTGAACAAACGTTCTTCGAACAATCTTAGGTCTGAATGCATCCACTCCATGGAGCGACACTACCTACAAGGAAGTTGGATCTTCGAGATCAATACCGCAACTTTCAGTAGGTAGTGATTAGCGAGATAAAGAAGATACATTCAGAAAAAAATGAAGGTGATAATTTCAGGAATGACGAAACATCATTCAAAAAGCAAGATTTTTAGAAAACAGCTTTTCTGTCTTCTGATTCGTTTTATTCACTTAAAAATTATTGAGATCAAATAATGATTTTAGTATAAAATCTATGGTCAATATTTGCTCAAAAAAGATATTTGTTAAGTTGTTATTTAAGAAAAGAAAGTTTCTTTCTTTTCTTTTTTAAACAGGCTCGACTTTCAGAAAAGATCAAGCCTTAAAGAGGATATTATTTTTTTCGTTTTTGAGTCTTTATTTATATTCTTTTTTCTATTAAAAAAGATTGAAAAAAATCTGGAAAGTAGTCGCTTCGTACATACATAGGATTGGCACAATCAACTCCAGGCGAAATGGTGCTATAGATGCTATTTATTCCGCCGGAATCAAACCGAAATGGCATCTATAGCACCATTTCGCAAAAATGAAGATTGGACCAATGAAATTGTGTGAGGTAATTATTCTGTATTGGCGATCCACCAATAAAAAAGCAAGCTCTTGGACTACCTCCCAGATATTTTTTCGGAGTGCACTTTTGCACTCAGTTTTGCTCAAAAACCTAAACTTAATTCACAAAAAAATCGGGCAATAACATGTAATTCAATTATCCTTTTAACCAAAAATAAACATGTTAACGATTTCTTTATTGATTAACTATACATCAAAGATAAGTCTTTTTATTGAAAAATCAAACTTTTTTGATTATATTTTGTAACTAAATTGATTATTTTTTAGTTTTTTTGACTAAATGCCTTACGGAGGCCAAGCATATGTGCGCAAGGTCCTTTTCTCAGTTGATTGCTTCGATAATAATAACAATCACAAGATGCTTTTTTCACCCGTCCGTCGCCATCTAATTCCATCTCAGGATAATAATTTTGTCCTCGTTCTTGTACCGATCCAGACAAACGTAAACCATTCGATTCTAGCTTTTCACTCTGTACATCGATTTCTGAATTTTTCAATATTTCCCAAGCTGTTTTTTCATTTGGGTTTGCAAACATTAAGGACTCCATTGGCAAGGGATCACGGCTCAATTCCCGAACTCGATACATGGATTTATCTAAGTCGTAAATCACTCGACCTGCCTGCGTATACGCACTCAATGCAGATTCAATAATATCAGAACCTAAATTTAACTGGTTGGCTAGATCATTAGGGCTTCCTTTCCAATCTTTTTTCAAGGCTTCAAAAACTTGTTTTTTAACCTGAATATCGACTTCTTTTCTAGGAGCTAATAAATCAAAATTCCCAGATTTTGACCAATCATTGGAAGTCCATCCAGAGAGTCCTAAAGTAAAGTTCATGTCACCCAAATCCGCAATATAAAAAGAAGGCAATCCTGTTCCTAAAAGCGTAACCGTAAACTTTTTAGACACCGAAATTAGTCGTTCCAAAATCAATAATCGTCTTCGTCCCCAAACGCGAATGGTTCGTGCTTCTTTTCCTTTATAAATTGATCTTGAACAAATAACTTCTTTATTCCAAGGTTCAAAAAGTACGCGAATAGGCTTACCTGGTTCTAAGATATATTTCATTGACCTGGGACTAGTACGCGCTTTGTTTCTTTTCAAAATAAAACAAAAATTATGAATATCCATTGGATGCAAATCAAATTGAACTGCAGGTAAAGTCATTGCGGAACTCACCTGTAAAAAACCACGTACCCAACTGTCAGGCAAATCGATTTTTACTTCTTTGTATTTATCCTCATTTCCCGTTTGCACTTCAAAACCACTCGGATCTACTTTAAATTCTGTCTCTTTATAATTTCTAATTTTTTGAAATTCATTATATAGGGCTGCGGAATAATCAATATTTGTAGTTCCACATTCAAAATCACTTACTTCTTTAAATACATTATAATTGCATCCTAATTTTCCATAAGAAGATTCGTCTTCACTAAAGCACTCAAAGAAAAGTTCATCTGGATGAACTGTAATTACTGGATCCAATACGTACCATGCATCAATGTCTCTTTTGTAGATATAATCAAAATATTTTTTTTGTGCCTTATAATAAGGCCCCATGATTTTGTTCTTTTTAGCTCTGACCGCATCAATTTTACTGCGAATCAATTTTACTTTTTCTTCTACATCTTTGGCTCCAGACATTGCCTCACCCAACCAAAGTTCTTCTTGTGTTTTTAACCAAGCCATATATTCTTCTCGATCTTTAGGTTTAAATCGGAGATCAGAAATCACTACGTCATGTAACGCAGAAATGGCTTCTCGAAAGGGGATATGTTTATTTAATTTACCAACAAAAAAAGTGGGCTGTCTTAAACTATCTGGAGCAAAAGACATGGCAGTTGAGCGATTATTACTCATCACCGAACTACTTCCTCCATATTTATAATTAAAAAGCATAGGCTGTATTTTTTATTGTGTTGGTAAAATTAAATCTTCTAATTATTGCGTATTTATGATTGAATATTTCTACGCTGAAATTACTTTTATTTCTACTTTCTTAAAGAAAGGAGGAATTGTAATATGAGGATATTTTTCTTGAATGGAATGTAAAATCTCAATCGCTTTATATTTATCTTTTTTACTGATTGTTGCAGAAACTCTAGCTATAAGATCGACTATTAATTCTGCTGTTTCTGGATTGCGAATTGCTTCTTTTTTTACAAAATTAAACACCCGTAATTTCGCCACTCGACTTTTATTTACTTGAGATAAAACGGTAGTAAAATAAGGAACTAAACTTTTTATTCGCTCGATATGGTCAGTAGCAAATTCTTCTAAATAATTGGAAGCAAACTCTTGCAATTTTGCGCTAGGATGTTGAGATAATTTCAATAAATAATCAGGTCCATCTTCTTTTTTGAAAAACTGGGTGATCATTTCTAATCCGAATTGTTGCACATCATCTCTTGTACTATCACATAAACTGACGAGCAATTGTGGTGTCCAATCTTTTTCTGAGAATTCTTTTCTAAAGAACTCAAAACCAAAAATCCGACTATCTTCCCATGTGACATCTAGCAATCGGATCGCTTCATCTCTTTCGTAGCGAATACGTCCTACATTTTCTCCAAACAGTTTCCATGCGGTCTCTCGTGCTTCTACCATTTCATTCCCTGCAATTTTGATAATTTGTCGTAGCGTAAGATCTTTCTCTGTAATAAATTGTTTTAATAAATCTAAACCAAATGCTTTGGCTACTTTTCTTTTTTGTGCAAGCAATCTTAAAACAAGCGGCTTGTCAATTCGATGTAAGTAAGTACTCAATTCCTTTGTGAGCAACATTCGAAGATCGGCATGCAAGCCTTTATAAGACTCTTTAGTAAAAAATTGTGGTACAAAAAGATCGACTAATTCTTCCCCAAAAGAAGCTTCTTTTTTAACTAGCTTTCCAATAATTGGCTTTACAGCTTTACGGACTTCTTCAAATGGAGAAACGCAAAACCCAACAAGCATTTCTTTTTTCTCCATTAAAATATCATCTGGTAATTTTCCAATTAATTGAATGCCCATACTTCTTACATTGGGTGATTTAGCTTGTAATAAATTTTGTACGATATCATCTGGCAAATCTTCGATAGCGATTTCATGATTCCAGAGAATTTGTCCAGCAAAAATTTGTGCTTGACTTAAAGGATGTTTTAATAAATCGCGAATGATGTGTAAATTAATAGTTGCCAAACGATTAGGGAAAGCAAGTCGTAAAATTTCACTAACTGACTGAATGCGTTCGTTTTCTTTTTCTGTTTTCCAATTTAGCATTTCGGCAATACTCGAAGCAATGATAATCGATTGTTGATCTTCAGATAAATCTAACGTAGGCAATAAATCTTTGATCCAATTTCGAACATCCTCAAAAGGACTTAATATTAATGATTTGATAAAAATCGCATCATTCATAAATGTAGAAGGTTGGTCATTGATCCATTTTTCACCTAATGATCTAGCCGCTTTAATTGGGCTATGGATTAGCGCGGAGACGAGGGCCTTGTCTGGATTTAAGGGATTGTATTTTTGCTCTGCAATCTCTAGCGCAAGTAAAACGGTAGATTCAAAAGGTTTGGTCAACCAAATCTTCAACAGGTCAACATCAATTTTTTCAAAGATGGCCGAGTTGGCCCGGACAGCCCTTACTGCAAAATGGTGTACTCTTTTCGAATTACTATCAGTTAGCAGGTGGATCAAACCTTCCGGTTTTTTGTTCCATAGTTTAGGAAAAGCTTCTTCACGTATTTTTGGTTCCGGTTGTCCAGGCCGATAAGTCTCTTTACAAGACCAAGCTTTGGCCATTCTCTTTAATTCATATCTTGGACTATTTTGATACAGGATATGATTGAAGGTGATATATCCTGAATAGTCATCATAATGTGTTTCTTTTGTAATTGAATTCCAACGACGAGTTTGTTCATCTTGAACCCAAGAATATTGCACGGTTTTTCTTGCTCGTGTAAAATCTACTTGATCATCAAAAGGGAGCAAAACGCCAACAGCCATTTTTACATAGTCTTCACTTTGATCTTCACCTAAGCGTTGCAAGGTTCTCCAAGTTCTTCTTTTGAAATATTCTCTTGTTCTATTGGAATATGAAATTTTAGGATTTTTCTTTTTAACCTCTTCTTTGACATTCACCCAATTCCGATTCATCCAAATTTTATCCCACCATTTGGGATGGGTATAATTTTCTTTACTTTTTTCCACTCGATAAGCGATCAAGCCAAAGACTTCTCCGTCTGCTCTAAACTCAGCTGCTTTAAAAAGATGTCGAATGGCTCGGAAATTTCCAGTCTTTAGAGGAATCGTCTTTAAGACCTTTAATAAACTTGTTCGAATCATTTGATCATCTGCGGCTAAAAGGTAAAGCCATTCTAATAAATCTGCCGAACGACTATTTGCTCCTAATATTCGAGTATTCAATACTTCATCGAAAGCAACCGCATCTTCATTTAAAATAGCTCGTTGAAATGCCTCAGGCAATCTTCCACGCACTTCTTCTAAAAATTGTGCTCGATCTGCGCCTTGTACAAAAGCTAATACGCCTTCTCTAGCAATTCGTCGTAATTTATCTGCTTTACTTTGATCTGAAGTATAGGTATAAAATGTATCCAGAGAAGATTCATTTCCACAACGACCTAAAGCCCAAAGCACACAATAATCGAATAGTTCATCGCGCTTTCCCAACAGCGAATTTAGATAAGGAACAGCTAAATATATTTTCAATTCTCCTGCACGCCAAACGACCCGAGAAGGATTCCAAGAAGAAGTGGTTAAATTAGCTTTAGGATCTAAAGCCATTGTTTCTAAATAATTTAAAATCGTTTGCTCTTTTTTTGCAAAATCGATTTTTCGAATAGGCTTTCGAACTTCCGCTTCTAAGCTTCCCGTAGATATTAAATATCCCTTACGCTCTTTTTCTTCAATTAATTTTTGATAAATTTCAAAAGCTTTTTCTCGAGTAACAGGTACATCTGTTTTAATTCCTTCTCTTAAATTATATGCTCGTCGTCCATATTTAAAACGAACAGAAAATGCGGTTGGATTTATTTCGTAGATACCAACTTGATATACTTTATCTGATTTGTCAGATTGGAAAAGAAGTTGCGTTTGTTCGATTAATTTCACAGGATATATTTTAAGATGTTATCAAGGAATATTTATTCGTTCTTTGTTAATACAAATATACAAAATGTAATCAAATAATGCAAATAAAGTAAACAAATAAATTACATTTTATTGGAGCTTTTAAAAGCCAAAACCAGCCCAAAACACACAAACACCTAATTATCAATTACTTAAATAAACACCAAAAAAGTTTCGTTTTGAAACTTTTTTGGTGTTTATTTAAAATATGATCTTCTGAGATATTTACTATTTTATTTCATTAAAAAATGCCCCTCTTTTTCGATTTTAAAGGTAGATTTTTTGATCTTCTTTCTCCTTTTTTAAGAAGCCTCAAAAAAAAGCTTATTTTTGAAATTACAATGAATACTTCCCTAAGCATTTTGGGTGTTTTATCTTTAATAAGTTTCCTCTTTTTTACTTCTTGTAAAAAAGAGGAAACTTACATTTATACTAAAGGCACTATTCATACATGGTATAAAGAGAAGAAGGATTACCCGATTTGTGAGACTACATGTTTTCGTATAAACTATACCTATGCGATAGGAAAAGACACTATTTCAAAATTTAAGATTATCCCTAAAAAACCGAGCACGCTCAATCAAGGTGATTTTCTTGTCGTTTATGAAAAAAAGAATCCTCACAATTCCTTACTTTTACTTCCCTTCCGTGTCTATGACTATGATGACATTGAAAAGGTCATTGCGCAAGGAAAAGCATATTGGGAATTTCAAAACCAACCGTTAAACTATTTTGAATTTTTAAATAATGAATAAAACGAATCCTCCTACTTATAAAGAACGTAAAATGCCAACATGGGTTTGGGCATTTATGATTATTGGTGTTTTAGGCTATATTTCTTATTGGATTTATAATTCTCAAGTTCAACGCTTAGAACATGAGCAGCGTCAACATAAAACAGGGCAGCTTTCTTTTGGAATTCCTGATGCATTTATTTATACTGAATTAAAAATCAAGACCTTTTAAAAAACCATTTTGATTAAACTCATATCTACCATATTATTCAGTGTTATTAGTACGTGTTTGATTGCTCAAAACACGAAAGGAATAATCTTTGAATCTGGGTTTCATTATGGAACGGTGATCAAACATACCAAAAAATTTCAACCGCCCATTTCTGGAAAAACTTTTGCTGGAGAATGGAGCTATTATCGAAATACTTATGGTAAAAAAGATTGGCAGGAAGTCAATCACTTTCCTATGTTTGGTGTTTCCTTTAGTTATTTTAATTTTGGAAATAATCAAGACTTAGGATCAGCCATTGCCATTCGTCCTTCTATTAATTATCGTTTTTTAGACAAGCGATTTTTTTACGGTTACTTTCATTTTTCTACAGGATTGGCTTTTTTAAATAAACCATATCATCATACCCGCAACCGAATTAATAATGTCATTGGTTCAAAATTTAATGATATCACTGTAATTCGCTTAGGTACAGGCTGGCGATTTAATCCAAATTGGGCTTTGCAATTGGCAGGAACCTTTACCCACTATTCTAATGGCGGTGTAACTCAACCCAATTTAGGAATTAACACCACGACACTCTTTGCTAGTTTAGTCTATTCTTTAAACCCTGTAAGAAAAGAAGATTATATTTTACGTTCTGATAATCGAGTGTTTGACAAAAAGATTCGATTCCATCAAATGTTAATTTTAGGAGGTCGAGAACGTGGCGCTCCAGGAGGAAAATTTTATCCTTCCTACGGATATCAATTTACGGTAACACGTAATTTATCGCGTGTCAATCGATTACATGCCGGACTAGAATTTGAGTACGCAACCAGTACATTAGAATTTTTAAATCATATTGGACAATTCGAAACGCAAGGCGAACGAAGACGAGCAGCCTTCCGTCCTTCCTTCATTTTAGCGGATGAAATTATTCTTGGAAATTTCTCTATTATGCTGCAACTTGGCATATATTTTGGGCAGCCTTTGGATGTACCTTGGATTGTATACGCAAAGCTAGGTGGTCGTTATTACCTACCTATCTGGAAGCAATCTAAGAATAAGATTTTTGTTTCTGGACAGATGAAATCACATAAATCTGTCGCAGAATACATCAACATAGGAGTTGGTGTAGTATTTTAAAATTCAACATGCATTGGAATACCTTTAAACTCGGATTCATCCCATTAATCCTGTTTTTATATTCCTTAACTCTTTCTGCACAAGCCCGCAAAGGTTTGTTGTTTGAACAAGGTCTTCATTTTGGAACGGTGGTCAAGCACAGTCCAAATTTTATTCCCGAAATTACACATCCTACTTTTGGTCTAGACCTTCATTTCAATCAACAAACATATGGTAAAAAATCATATCAGAAGCATCATCGATATTTGCAATGTGGCTATCTCTTTAAGTATATCAATTTTAGCAATCGAGCAATCTTTGGCAGTGCAATAAGTTTCAATCCGACCTATAGTTTTATTTTTCTCCGTAAGGAAAAATTTCATATGTCATTTAGACTAGGTTCTGGCTTAGCATATTTCAACAAACCATTTCACATCACAAAAAATGCGAGCAATAATGTTATTGGTTCCAACCTCAACGCTATGGTGGCTTTTAGTTTGGGCGCAACTTGGAAATTCAGCGATTATTTTTCTTTAATTGGTGGAAGTAATTTTACTCATTATTCTAATGGAGGAACCACTCAGCCCAATCTCGGAATTAATGTAGCTAGCTTTTCTTTGGGTATTCAATATAGTCCAAATCCTGTTCAAGAAACCGATTATTCGTTTGAATTAAAGCCACAACCTCTTTCCAAAAAGATCGGATTTGATATGTTATTTGCTGTCGCCTTTCACGAATCTGGTGTACCGAATGGGCCTTTATATCCCACTTATATTCATTCTTTTTTAGTTAGTAAATTATTGAATCCCGTCAACCGATTTCATTTAGGTGTAGAATTAGAATATTCAACAAGTACCTTACAATTTATGAATCATACAGGACAGTTTGAAGATATTCGTCAACGTAGAAAAAATGCTACCCGATTGGCTTTAGTTGCGAGTGATGAAATTCTATTAGGAAATGCTAGCTTGTATTTTTCGGTAGGCACTTACCTTAGTCGATCATTTTTGCAGCCTTGGTTTTTATATGCGAAATTAGGGACGCGATACTATATACCTTTAGGAGAAAAAAAGACCAAGCGATTGCATTTAGGAATCTATATGAAAGCCCATCAATTTACCGCAGAGTATTATGCTTTCGGTTTAGGTTTTGCATTTTAAAGCTCTCCTATAGACTCTTTATAAATGACATTGATGACTGTTTGTCCTACGGCTTTCAATGTGTTTTTATCAATCACTTCCATATTATCATTATGCGTATGCCAATAGGCTCCAAAGCCAGATTCTGTAGAGGACGGACGATTAATAATATCGATTGTAGGAATTTTGGCTAAGCGGTTTACATAGACATGATCGTCTATAATTTTTTGGGTTTGATCATTATAAAAATAGCCACTGTATCCTGAATTAATGGCTTCTTTCCATACTTTATTCACAATATTAGGTGCATATTCCATAGAAGAACCTTCTTTAGTAAATCGAGCGCCTTTTGATCCTACCATATCTAATAAGATTCCATAGTCTGCTTTATAACCTGCTACATGAAAGTTTTTTGACCAATATTGCGAGCCTAAACACCAAGTATCTAATTGCTCAGGATATCCACCGCCATCTGAAGGCTGTCCATAATCTTCTACGTCAAAAAGTACGATATCTACGCCCATATATTTTAATGGACTTTCTTTAAGGCATCGTGCCACTTCCAACAAAACACCTACGCCACTTCCTCCATCATCAGCTCCTAAAATAGGTTCTTTTGTTCGCTCAGTAGCTAAACGCGAATCTGCGATATGCCGGCTATCCCAATGCGCACAAAGTAAAACTCTACGATTTCGATCTGGATTATAGCTTGCAATGATATTTTTCATATTTAGCATTTCTCCAGTATAAGCTTTTACTTGATCTTCTTGAACAATCACTCTAGCGCCAAAAGATCTAAACTGATCAGCCATCCATTGCGCACAAGAATCATGGGCAGGAGTATTGGGCACACGCGGTCCAAAAGCGACTTGTTTTTGAATATAGTTATACGCATTATCAGGATTAAACTCAGGGATATTGACTGTTAAGGTCGCACCAGTATCTTGATCTTCATTTGGAGAGTCTGCTGAAGTACATGCAGAAAATTGTATAATCAACAAAGCGGTGAATATAAAAAATAGCGTTTTCGTGTTCATATTTATTTTTTCAAAAAAGGCAAAGGCTTTCATCAATTTAGACACTTTACTCCACCTCATTAATTACTTTCATATAGGTATCCATAAACTCCACAAACCATTCTTTATCTTTGGTAGGTAGATGTTCTAGCACTTGAGATTTTTTATCTTTATGACTAATGGTTGGCACTTTAAGTCCTCTTCCTTTTGCTACATTTTCTGCCATATTCGTCACATTGCCTAGCATGTTTCTTTTTTCCAACTTCACACTTTTAACCTCATCCAAATTAATTTCTTGGATACTTTCTTTTAAAAGGCCAGCCGTCTTGATTTTCATTTTATTGCCATTCAATTCAATACGTTGTCTTTCAAAAATAGTGCTTAATAAACCGCGCATCATAGAAACTCCTGCCATCCAAAAAGGGATAGAGAACAACGCAAAAACAATACTTGCGGAAGCGGCTCCTACGGTCCAAAAAGCAACAAAAGCCAACCAAAAGAAAGCGAAGAGTAATGGGAAGGTCATCTCTTTAGAAAAGCCTTCTCTAGGAATGTCAATCTCTACAATAGAGTCGGTAAATCGAGTCGCTTCAATTCGACTATTTTGAGGAGGGATAATAGCGAGTTGCGAACGGTTTCGATCTGCAATAGCCACCAATTCATCAACAGATTGGTTGGTTCCACAATGTGGGCATTCGAGCATTAAGCCTTCTTTATAGCCGATGACTGAAGGATTAATGGATTGACCACATTTTTTGCAATAATAGTCCACGCAAGGTGTTTTTTAATTAATAAAAAAATAATAACAGGCATACAGTCCACCTAAGTTAAGGAATACTAATGTCCAAAACCAAGAAGATCCTGTATTTAGTAATTCGTCTTCAATATAAGTATCTATTTTGGAAAAAACTTCCTCCCCAATGGCTTCTTTGTTTTCGCTTCGAAATTCCATTTTATCTCCTGCCTCTTTTAGTGCATCAAAGATCGGAATTTGATTTAGGAAATAATTCAATACCCATCGTAAAGGTCTTGGTAATTTTTCCATTTGTTTTGCTAAACCAACGGCTCCATTAACAGTGGCATTGTGCACTTGATTATCATTCGATTTTTCTACTTTGTCTACTACAGAAGAAGTAATTGAATTCACCGCTTTTTTAAATAAGCCTTCACTACTTTGGTACACTTCATTGAGTCCTAAACGAATGGCATAACTTCTAGCCAACCAAGCATAAAGGAATGGAATAAGAATAAAGAAACCAAAGAGCAAAGCCATTTTTAATCCATAAGAAATAGAAACACTGGAAAACAAAAAGAACAAACCAAAGCCCCAATTGATCACTACACCAACAAATAGGTAAAATGCAATTTTACCTATCATTTGAGCCGCTACTTTAGCGTATGTTCCTGTTTTATTTAATAGCCCCATCGTTATTTTTTATCCAATGGACCAATCGGTTCCATCTTTACCGTCTTTTAAAATTACATTCAATTCTTTTAAGGTATCTCGAATTTTATCAGAGGTTTCAAAATCTTTTTTAGCACGTACATCTTGTCGAATATCAATGAGCAATTTCATTAATCCGTCCAACACTTCTCCGTTCGCGCCGTTACCTCCTCCATGCGAATCATCTTTCAAACCAAAGATTTCAAAAATAAAATTATGGAAAGTCGTTTGCATTCGTTCCCAAGTAGTACGACTTACTAAATTAAAATCCAGTTGACCATTTTTGATGGCATTAATTTTAGTAGCAACCATAAATAGTCTAGATAACGCTTGTGGACAATTAAAATCGTTGCTCATATCTTCATACGCTTGATCTAAAAGCTTATTAATTTCAACATCTTCTTCTGAACTTTGATCGTTCCCGCCATAAGCTAAATCTGTTAAAACCCGATTCGCGTCCATCAATCGATGATATCCTTTTTCTGCCGCTAACAAAGCTTTGTCGGATAAATCAAGTGTACTATGATAATGCGTTTGCAACATAAAGAAACGGACAATCATTGGGCTATATGGTTTAGACATATGTGGGCTCGTACCTTCAAAAAGTTCTTCTGGAGAAATGGAATTACTAAGCCCTGTAATCGGATCTGGCGACTTACTCATTTTTCGTCCATTCATCAAAAGCATATTCGCATGCATCCAATAATTTACAGGGGCACAATTA
This sequence comes from Saprospiraceae bacterium, assembly GCA_020629935.1. Lineage (GTDB taxonomy): Bacteria > Bacteroidota > Bacteroidia > Chitinophagales > Saprospiraceae > JAHDCJ01. The sequence goes on from JAHDCJ010000074.1 coordinate 19,064, forward strand.
CATGCGCCCATGTTTTGAGCGATTTCATTTTCATGATGAGGAAATTGAAGATCCATTCCTCCTCCATGAATATCAAATGTTTTACCTAGGTATTTGGTACTCATGGCAGAACATTCTAAATGCCAACCAGGAAAACCTAAAGACCAAGGCGATTCCCATTTCATAATATGTTTTGGTTCCGCTTTTACCCAAATAGCAAAATCAGAAGGATGATTTTTTTCACTTTGATTTTTTAAATCATCTCTGGTTTCCGTCAACAGATCATCTTGCACTTTCCCAGAAAGGGTACCATAAATATCACTTGTAGCATTTAATTTTTGTGTGTCGAAATATACCGAACCATTCTTTTCATAGGCAAAGCCATTATCCAAAATCTGTTGTACCATTTCGATTTGCTCAATGATATGTCCAGTCGCTGTAGGTTCAATACTTGGATTTAAGGTATTAAATTGTTTTAATACATCATGAAAACCATTGGTATATCGTTGTACAATTTCCATGGGTTCCAATTGTTCTAAACGTGCTTTTTTAGCGACTTTGTCTTCACCTCCAGTGTCTACATCATTTTCCAAATGCCCTACGTCGGTGATGTTACGCACATAACGTACTTTATACCCAAGATGCATTAAATATCGATAGATAATGTCAAAGCTGATAAAGGTTCGACAATTTCCTAAATGCACATCACTATAAACTGTTGGTCCACATACGTACATTCCAATACGATCAGGATCAATAGGTGTAAATTTTTCTTTTGAGCGAGTAAAGCTGTTGTAAATGAATAGTTCTTTGTGTTCCATGGCGCAAAAATACATTTTTTTAAAAGAAGTTCATTGGAAGAAAAGGAGGAATTAGATTAATTAACAAAGAAACTTAAGGTTTCGGTTCCAATGTACAAAATATAGGGTAGTGATCGCTTAATTTTTGTTTAATCCGTTGGTACGAACCTATTTCAAACGATTTACTAGCAAAGAGGAAATCGATGCGTTGTGCAGGAATTGGTCCGGCATAAGTAGATCCCAAGCCGTGTCCTTTTTCTCTAAAGGCATCTTTAAGCGATTGGGCAATTTGTTTATACGAATAAGTACTTGGTGTATCGTTTAAATCGGCACCAATAATGACTGGATATGGAGAAGCGTTGATGTGCGCTGCGACTTGTTCGGCTTGTGCTGCTCGTTGAGCAGCAGCTCGTTTTATTTTCCCACCAATATTCTTAATTCGTTCAGGTGTATCTTTTTGTCTTGGGTCTGGCTTTTTGATTGTTTCAAAATCCTTTTCTTCAAAGCGTAACGATTGAAGATGCACATTATATACTCTTATGATTTGATCATTGACTTTAATGTCTGCAAATACAGCTGCGTTTCCTGAATCTTCAAACTGAATTTTCCCTTTATTAAGTAAAGGATATCTTGAGATGATATGTGGTCCACTTCCTTGCCAATGGGCATATTTTAAAGCTGCTTTTTCTGTCAAATATATGTGATGTGTCTCGCTTAAATGATTTCTTCCCATTTCTTGCAAGAAAAGAATATCCGGTTTTTGATCTATTACAGGTTGCAAAATTTGACGCGCTGTGGTTATTCTATCCTTATCGTTATTATGATCATACTGACCGAGAAGCCTTACGTTATAAGACATCACACGAATCGTTTGAGCACTCTTTTTATTTGCAGAAAAATTTAAATTAATAATTCCAGTAAGATGTGTCCAGCCTAAGAGAATGGTAATAAGAGAAGGGAAGATTAATTTTTTTTCGAAAAAAAACCAAACTCCCATAAATAAGACATGAAGAAATAACAGCAGCGGATAAGCTAAACCAAAGAAGGTCATCAACCAAAATTGCTCTGGGCTTACATAAGGTGCAAGATAGGCAAGTAAGGTAGCCACAATTAGAATAATATTTAGGCTCAAAAAACCTTTACGAATAAGCTTCATTTACTTATTTATCTTTGCTTGCGCGAAATAAAAACTCTTTCTCTTCTTCCGTTAAGCTTGCATAACCCGAACGTTTAATTTTTTCTAAAATGGCATCTACCATTTCTTGTTGATTTCCAGTATGGGTATCTGAACTACTTGAAGCTTTTCGATTTTGCTTTGTTTTTTTAGCAAATTCAGGATCTTTATAAGCCACTTTCGGTTTTCTTTTTCCTTGAAGAGTATCTTTAATATTGCCAAAGAAGTTGGCTATTTTATCAAAAACTATATTGGTTTTTTCAATCCAATCCACCGTACCATTTTTAAGTTGGTGAATTAAGAACCAACCCGCTAATGCACCTCCAATATGCGCAAAATGTCCGCCTGTATTAAAGCCATTTGGAATAGCTATAATATCAACAAAAACAAAAAATGCTGCGAGGTATTTTAGAGGCACAGGGCCAATTAAGATAAGGTTCATCCGATACTCTGGAGCCAAAGTAGCCGAAGCGACGACCACAGCCATTACGCCTGCAGATGCTCCTAAACAATAAGGGCCTGTATATTCTGGTAAGAGAAAAGAAGATAATACATAAAAGACAAAACCTGCTAGACCACCCCAAATATAGATAGGTAAAACTCTTCGATTTCCTCCTAGATCAACTAATACTCGACCAAACCAAAAGAGGAAAAGCATATTGAACAATACATGCATCAGATCTTTATGCAAAAACATATAGGTAAAGATCGTCCAAGGTCTCGTCAAATTGTGTTTTAAATCATAAGATGCTTCAAACCAACGTAAGATTTGATCGAGATAAGTATGGGCTTCTTTCCCAAAAACCATAAAAAGTACAACGAGCAACAAATTGACAAAAACAAACACGCCTACGTTGATAAATACCAAACGTGTCAACATTCCTCCTTCTCGGAATATTCGTTTCACATCATCCATAATTGAAGTCACCATGATTGTTATATTTTACGTCTAATTTTTTCCTAAGGTTTCAATTTACAACTTTATACCTTTCCTTGAAAATTTTACCCGACGATTAACATTAAATTAAAGACTAATTGTCTGATTTCTAGGCAAACTAGCTATTAATTATTTCTTTCTATCCCATATTTCCAATAAAATAATACCAACAATTGCGCCACCTAAATGGGCAAAGTGGGCAATATTACTACCTCTTGCATGAAATCCTGCTAGCGTATCCCAAGCAATTAATGCCATAATCAAATATACCGCTCGTATAGGAACTGGAATAAAAAGTAATTGGAGTTGTTGATTGGGAAATTTCAAAGCATATCCCACCATAACGCCCATAATTGCACCCGATGCACCCCAAAACGACGCATTAACAGAACCTTCAAAGTACAACACTTCTATCCAATTTACGCCCAATTGTAAAGCCATTGCTCCAAATCCACAGATAAAGTAGAACAACAAAAAGCGTTTGGGACCAAGCATGGTTTCCAATGGAGGTCCTAGCATGGCTAGGATCAACATGTTAAACAAAATATGCATGGGGTCTCCCGCATGCATAAACATATGAGTAATCAATTGATAAGGCTCAAAGTAAGCTCCTAAAGGAAAAAAGAGCGCATAGGCATCTCTGCCCATATAAGTATATTGATAATTTTCAATAATGGCCGTTCCCGCTATAAACGAAGCGAAATAAGCTAAAACATTGATAATAATCAGGTTTTTAACAACCTCTGTAAGATGTAATCGCATAATCTATTGTTCGTACTTATGGATTAAAACGTTTGATTAGCTCATCTAGTTCAAAGGTAATAAAACAAGAAGAACCTGTGGGAGATTTATAAGGCACTTCACAAGCAAATAATTGATCGATTAATTCTTGCATTTCTATTGCATTCAGTTCTTGTCCGCGCTGAATCGAGGTACTTAAAGCTAAAGATTTCGCTAAGCTTTCACGAAGATCAACTTTAAGGTTAATATTTTGCTTGTGCTGTTCTAAGATGCTTTCTATAATTTGCTGTTCTTTACCTGCTTTCACATCCGCAGGGCTACCATGAATGACAAATGAATCTGCCCCAAATTCTCGAATATCAAAACCTAGATTATTCACTTCTGGAAGAATCTCTTTTAAAATTTCTGCATCTACTACGGGTAATTCCAAATTAATAGGAAACATGATTTGTTGAGTAGCCATTTTACCCATGCCCATAGCTTTATAATAATGCTCATAACGAATGCGTTCATGGGCAGATTGTTGATCAATGAGCATAAAACCAGATTTGATATGACTTACAATATATCGATTGTGAATTTGTGATGGTTTTTTCTGTGATTTAGAAAAACTACCACTTTCATCGTCTAAGGTTTGTTCATTATCATCTGACCAATTGCTTCCAATGGTAAAGGATTTTTCTTCGTCAGCTTGATCAAAGTCTTTAATCCCTTCAAACATTTTCTCCCAATTTTTCTTATTGGATTCATGCCTTGGATCATCATCATTGGCTTTGCTTTGCAAGACCAGTTTTTCGCTTTTTTGCGGTTGTGGAGGAATGGGCACTTGGTTTTGAAATTGCTTAGAAAAACTGACTTCTTGATCAAAATCGAGTGTAGGCGTGATGCTGTATTGTCCTAATGCATGCCGCACCGCTACTTTCAAATAATTATAAACTAAACGTTCATCATCAAACTTAATTTCTTGTTTGGTTGGATGTACGTTGATATCAATTCGAGCAGGATCAATTTCCATGAAAATGACATACAAAGGAAAAGTATCTTTAGCCAAAACCCCTTCATAAGCCGACATAATGGCGTGATTTAAGTAATTACTTTTTATAAATCGATTATTCACAAAAAATAATTGTTCTCCTCTCGTTTTTTTAGCGAATTCGGGTTTTCCTACATAGCCTCTTAATTTGAGCGCATCAGTATCTTCTCCTACAGGAACTAGTTTTTTATTATGGCCCGCGCCGAAAATAGAAACAATCCGTTGACGAAGGTTTCCTGCGGGCAAATGAAACATTTCATTTTCATTATGATGTAAGGAAAAGAAAATATCAGGATTGGCAATCGCTACTCGTTGGAATTCATCTAAGATGTGTTTCAATTCCCTAGAATTACTTTTCAAAAAATTTCTTCGAGCAGGGACATTAAAAAATAGATTTTTCACAGAGATGGAAGTGCCTTGACTACATTGACAAGATTCTTGTGTTTTCACTTTAGACGCTTCCACTAGAATTTTGGTTCCTAGTTCATCTTCCATGCGTCGAGTCTTCAATTCCATTTGGGCGATGGCTGCGATAGAAGCCATCGCTTCTCCGCGAAATCCCATCGTACGAATAGCAAATAAATCTTCAGCTTTTCTAATTTTTGAAGTCGCATGCCGTTCAAGCGACATTCGGGCATCGGTTTCGGTCATACCACAACCATTGTCGATTACTTGAATCAAGGTTTTTCCCGCTTCTTTTACCAATAAGCGAATGTGGGTACTGCCTGCATCAATCGCATTCTCTAGCAACTCCTTCACTACGGAAGCAGGTCGCTGTATTACTTCTCCGGCCGCAATTTGATTAGCAATGGAATCCGGTAATAACTGGATTATATCTGCCATTTAAAATAGTTTGGTGTTTAATTGAACTAAAACCAGGACTTGACAAGATAGGGGAGATAATATTGGATAAACAAGAAAGTCATCACCCCTAATATCGCCATGATTCCCAACAAAAGCATGTTATACCGTCGAGCTGCCCGACTACTAGCAGAAAGGCGTGCCTTTCTGCTATCCCTTAGATTCTGTGAAATCCGTAATTTAGTACCTTCCAATGTGGCTTCTTGGGAAGTACTATGTTTTTTACGGCGTTCTTCACGTTCCTCTTTTTCCGCGTCATAATAACGGGGTACGTATTCAAATTTACGCGCTTTAGGCATCCTTGATTTTGATGGAAATATCATATCTCTTATATTCCTGTGATTTATATACCAAGTGGATCATAATACCTCTTCGACATATAAACCACAATTTAATAATAAAATAGCAGATTCTCACTTTTTGTTGCAGCGAATTGCATGTTTTTCTAATTATTTAGATGTTAAAATCGTCACTTTTGGTGGGTAGGCTTCTTGTTCTTTTTTTTATTTCGAAATAAAATAAAATGATCCACATCATGTGGAAATCTTCTACTCTTTTTACGTTAAAAAAAATGTAACTTTGCGTAAACTTAAAAACTCCAATTTCAATGAGTGATCAAATTAAGCATGAATGTGGTATTGCCTTTATCCGATTGTTAAAACCTTTAGCTTATTATCATAAAAAATATGGGACGGCCTTGTATGGGTTAAACAAGATGTATCTCATGATGCAAAAGCAAAGAAATCGTGGTCAAGATGGAGCGGGTTTGGCTACTTTAAAACTAGATCCTCCCATTGGGAAACGGTATATCAGTCGATACCGAAGCAACGATGCTCAACCTATAAAAAGTATCTTTGACAAAGTCTATGGGCGATTCAATGAATTGGAACCTGAATTTATGAATGACCCTGCTTGGTTGAAAGAAAATGTGGCCTTTACTGGCGAATTGCTTTTGGGCCACCTGCGTTATGGTACACATGGCGGAAATAATGTTGAAAATTGTCATCCCGTAATGCGTCAAAACAATTGGATAAATCGTAATCTTTTGATGGCTGGAAACTTCAACTTGACTAATGTGGATGAGTTGTTTGAGCATTTAGCGGATTTAGGGCAGCATCCTAAAGAGAAATCTGATACCGTTACCGTATTAGAAAAAATCGGTCATTTCTTAGACTTTGAAGTTCAACATTTATTTGATGGTTATAAATATGAAGATATTTCTCGAAAAGAAATATCGGATCGAATTTCTAATAATCTGAATATTTTAAACATCTTAAAACATTCGGCTAAGAAATTTGACGGTGGTTATGCTATGGCGGGAATGATTGGTCATGGAGATGCTTTTGTCATGCGTGACCCTGCGGGCATTCGTCCTGCTTTTTATTATAAAGATGAAGAAGTGGTTGTGGTTGCTTCTGAGCGTCCTGCGATTCAAACTACGTTTAATATTCCAATAGAAAAGGTAAAAGAGATTAAACCTGGACATGCGTTGATTGTCAAGCGAAATGGAAAAATTAGTCATAAAGCCTTTATCGAACCTTTAGAAAAACGTCCTTGTTCTTTTGAGCGAATTTATTTTTCAAGAGGGACAGATCGTGATATTTATTTGGAACGAAAAAAACTGGGTGCCTTATTAGTAAAACCTGTTTTACAAAATGTGGGTTATGATTTTGACAACACCATTTTCTCTTTTGTACCCAATACCGCAGAAGTCGCTTTTTACGGATTAGTTCAAGAAACGGAACGTGAATTAAATGTGGTGAAACGCGAAGAAATTTTAGCTTTAGGCGACAAAATAACTCCTAAAAAATTAGATAAGATTTTATCGAAAAAATATCGGGTAGAAAAACTAGCGGTAAAAGACGTTAAACTTCGAACCTTTATTTCTGAAGGTGCTACACGAGACGATTTGGTTTCGCATGTATACGATGTGACTTATGGAATTGTCAAAAATAAAGTGGACACTTTAGTCTTGATTGATGATTCGATTGTACGAGGCACCACTTTACAACAAAGTATTTTAAATATTTTGAGTCGATTAAAACCTAAGAAAATATTAGTGGTTTCTTCTGCACCACAAATTCGTTATCCTGATTGCTATGGTATTGACATGTCTAAGATGAAAGACTTCATTGCCTTTAGAGCACTAATTGCTTTATTGGAAGAAAATAATTTAATGCCTAAATTGAAGGAAGCATATGCGCGATGTAAAGCTTCCCTTGATTTGCCTTTAGAAAAAATAAAAAATGAAGTTAAGCCATTATATGACTTATTTACTTACGAAGAGGTTTCCAATAAGATTGCAGAACTAGTAAAACCTAAAGGCATAAAACCCGAAGTCGAAGTCATTTATCAAACGATTGACAAGCTTCATGAAGCTTGTCCGAAACATAAAGGCGATTGGTATTTCTCTGGTAATTATCCAACCCAAGGCGGAATGCGCGTAGTGAATAAAGCTTTTATGTACTACATGGATGGTAATGACGCTAGAGCATACTAAGTAAGTAATCACTGACTTTATTTATTCTTTTCTAATGGAAATATTAACCTATTCCGTTCCTTTCTTTTTCTTATTTATGGCGATTGAAGTCGCCTATGATCGAAAATATAAAAAGGGTTTTTATCGGTTTAATGATGCCGTGAATAATTTGAGTATGGGTATCATACAACAGGTCTGTGGTTTATTTCTCAACATCATTTTATTGATTGTTTTTGTTGGTATTTTAAATCATTATTCCATCCAACAATTATTTGGTGCACCTGCCATTCCAGAAACTTGGTGGACCTACATCCTCGCTTTTTTTCTTGTGGATTTTTTATACTATTGGTATCATCGAAAATCGCATGAAATGAATTTCCTTTGGGCAAGTCATATTGTGCATCATCAGAGTGAAGAATACAATTTGGCGGTGGCTTTGCGTCAAGGTACTTTTCAAGTATTTTTTACTTTTTTCTTTTTCCTTCCGATGCCTTTTTTGGGTTTTTCTGTGCAATTATTTTTAACGACTTATTTGATCGGTGTCGTTTATCAATTTTGGATACATACGCGTACCATTGGAAAGCTTCCATTTTGGTTTGAATTTATATTTAATACGCCTTCTCATCATCGGGTACATCATGGGAAAAATATAAAATACTTAGACAAAAATCATGGTGCCGTATTTATTATTTGGGATCGAATCTTTGGTAGTTTTCAAGAAGAAGAGGAAGAACCTGTTTATGGAATTACTACTGGCATGAAAAGTTGGAACCCTGTTTGGTTAAACTTTACGGCTTATATACAATTGTTTAAAAACAGTTGGAAAACGAAACATTGGCGAGATAAAATTCGGGTATTTTACAAACCTCCAGGATGGCGTCCTGCCGACCTTGGTCCAAAGCTAAAACCTAAAGCGGTTAGTCGAGAAACTCAAGAAAAATACGATCCTGTTTATCCGACTTCTGTGGGTTGGTACATCTTTGTTCAATTGCTTCCTCTACTCCTCGGTTTTCAATGGATCAAAGATTTTGGTGAACAACAAGCTACCTTTTTTCAGATGGGAATTATTGTCTTTTTTTATGTATTGAGTTTGACCAATTTTGGTGGATTATTTGACCAAAGAAAATGGGCTTGGTGGTCAGAGACTTCTAGGATTATGACGCTTGGTATCTGTGGTTCTTGGATATTATATTCTTTATCTCTTCCTCTATTCTGGATTGTTGGTCTTGCTTTATTTGTGGTGGTTAGTTTGCAGTGGATTTTGCAATTTCGGAAATAAAAATTGATGGG
>JAHDCJ010000075.1:0-9540 GCA_020629935.1 Saprospiraceae bacterium
AGCATAAAAATGGAATCGATAAAATAGATAAAAAAATTGACTATCAACTAAATCTCTGCTACCTTGTATTTACATAATTTTCTAAATGAATTACTTTAAACAAGTATCCGAACGATTAACATTACGTAAATTGACCAAAGCGGATATTCCCGATTGGACTGCCTTTTTTATAGACAATGATCTATTAAAATACGTAGGTGTAGATATAACAAAAAATCCCAAAACCCTCGCGACCGAATGGATAGAAATGCAACTTAAGCGATATGAAAGTCAAGGTCTCGGACATTTAGCTATCGAAACCAAAGACAGCAATGATTTCATTGGTGTAGCGGGTATTTTACCAAGGGAACTCAATGGCCGAAAGGAATACGAAATTGCCTATTCTTTAATTCCTAAATATTGGGGTAAAGGCTATGCCACAGAAGTTGCTCAACAACTAAAACAGTATGGATTGGCAAACATTTCGACAGATCGTTTTGTTTCTATTATTGACAAAAACAATGTTGGTTCTATTGGAGTAGCCATAAAAAATGAGATGAAGGTTTTGTTCGAAACCCAGTATCTAGGTATGGACGTTTTTGTATATGGGATTTATCTTTAAAGTAAAAAATCAGATAATTTAAATATGAAATATACGATCATAGGTGGAGGAATTGCAGGATTAACAACCGCTCTTGCATTTGAAAAAAAAGGAATCGATTATCAGGTATTTGAAAAAACGCCTGCGCTTAAAGAAGTAGGTGCTGGTATTTGGCTTGCGCCGAATGCCTTGCAAGTATTAGAGATCTTAGGCATTTTAGAAGAAGTTAAATCACAAGGAAATTCTATTGATCGAATTACATTGGGCAAGTCTGATCTTTCTGCCTTATCTGATACCCCTCAAGATAAAGTAAAAGATACATTTGGCTATTCTACGATTGCTATTCATCGAGCAAAACTTCAACAAATTTTATTTGATCAAATTCCAGATCATAAAAAAAGCTTAGGCAAGGGATTTCAATCTTTTGAAAAATTATCGAATGGAAAAATTAAAATTACATTTGAAGATCAATCTACTACGATTACCGATTTTTTAATCGGAGCAGATGGGATCAACTCTAAGGTAAGACAACAACTTTTTCCAGAAAGTCAGATTCGCTTTACAGGACAAACATGTTGGAGAGGCGTAGCTAATTTTGAATTAGACAAAGCATTCCAACATCGAGGCATGGAACTTTGGGGGAATCAAATTCGCTTTGGTATGTCTAGAATTTTAAAAGGTAAGGTATATTGGTTTGCGGTCGCTTTAGATCGAGCAAATCAAAAAGATGATCCTAATATGGTGCAAGAAAAATTACTCGGCATGTATAAAGATTTTCATCCTTTAATCAACCAAATTATTGCGGCTACGCCTAAAGATAAAATCATGAGAAATGACATTACGGATTTACGCCCAATGAAGAAATGGTCTGACGGCAACATTGGACTAATTGGTGATGCAGGACATGCCACGACCCCCAATATGGGACAAGGAGGTGGACAAGCAATTGAAGATGCGTATTATTTAGGTCTTCTGACTAATCCATCATCAGAGGAACATGCATTTGATTTATTTTATAAAAAAAGAAAAAAGAAAGTACAGGCAATTGTCAATCAATCTTGGACTACAGGTAAAGTGGCCCATTGGAAATATGGCACAGGATTTAGAAATTTCTTAATGAAAAACTTGCCTAAAACTTTTATAGAAAAGAAGCTAATGAAAATGTATATAATCGAAAAATAAATGGAGTAACATGGCACTAAAAAAAGTAAACTTAAAAGAGAAATTCAGCACTTTTACAGCGCATTGGACACCAAAGATTGTCGGTGAGTTAAACCAACAACATGTTAAAATTGCCAAAGTTAAAGGAGACTTCGTCATGCATCATCATGAGAATGAAGATGAATTATTTTTTGTAGTCAAAGGTTGTTTGAAGATAGCACTTAAAGATCAAACCATTGTACTTGACGAAGGAGAATTTATTGTCATCCCTAAAGGCGTCGAGCATAAACCTTATGCAGAAGAAGAAGCGCATATTTTACTTTTCGAACCTGCCACTACGCTCAACACAGGCAATGCTATTAATGAATTAACCGTAGATAAATTAGATATTATTTAATGCGCTTCCTATTTCTTTTTTTTATTGGAATATTCTGTGCTTGTGATCAGCAAACATCAGCCAAGAAGGAAGTCTTACCTAGCAAAGAAAAAAAGATATTTACTGCATATTCTTCTGGTCAAAATGAATATGTAAACTTCAACGCTCCCCTAGCGATAAATAAAATAGCAGATATCGAAAATGAATATTTTAATGCTATTGAAGATGGATTTAGTAAGTATTATGGTACGGTATGGAGAGAGCAAGCCGAAACCATAAGTAATTCAGAGGGAGTATTGCAATTTCAAGATTATTTGCATAATTTAGATGCAACAATTGGTCAACCTGATAGTCTACATTGTACTTTATTTGCTCATGAAGGATTAAAAGCAGGACTTCAAGAAGATCAACTGATTCGACTACAACAATTACATGAAGAGCAATGGAAATCAAGAGAGATTGCGGGTTGGAGTATTGGCTATTTATTAGTGAAATATTTTGACTGGGAAGCCTATCTATTTATTGATTCCAGTTCGGTTGAATTTGATCATTGTATTCGATCTTTTAAAAGAGATAAAACCTATCCGGTTTGGAGACAACCTAATATTCCTTTAAAAGAAGTTTTTATTTTAGAGCAGCAAGATACTCTAATCAATGATCTCCTTTCCCAACATGAATTTGGTTGGGGATTTAGTGAACAAGGCATTCATACTTGGATTACTCGGTATCAAGATTTAAAAGAATGCAATTGGTTAGGAGCACCATCTAAAAAATATCAAGATAGCGCATTAGACAAACCCTTATTCATTACTACTCCATTTAGTCAATACTTTGACTACGCTTCTCATGTAATTGTTTTCCCTAAGAAAAAATAAATTTTCTTTTCGTTTATTGGGCGAAGATCTGGTCTTTTAAGCTAAATATACTATTGGGAAATTATTATCTGATTAAAATAAATTATTGTATTACATCAGTAAAAACAAAAGAACAAACTCCATAATCTGAAGTTCATTAACCCGGACAAAGGATAGTAAAGGAGGGATGTAATCCCTGTGCGCTAGCACCGTAGCGAAGCGGAGCCTTGGAAAGCCTGGCCCTGAAAAAATTCATTTTTTTCAGGGTGGCCCCAAAAAAGAAGGGTGATCTCTATAACTGAGATCACCCTTTCTAATGCGGTATAATAAAATAGGAAATTCTTATTTCACTGTAATTTTTTGAGTAGCTGTTTTACCAGTCGTTTGATCAGTTAAACGTACAAGGTAAACGCCTTTATTTAAATTAGAAAGATCAACGTTGATTAAGCTGTTATTATTTACTTGAGTAAATACATTTTGGCCTAATACGTTAAATACGCTAATTTCTAAATCCATTGCTTCTTTCAATTCGATAGTCAATTGATCTTGTACTGGGTTAGGATACATTTGGAAAGATCCAATCGCCAATTGTTGAACGCCAACAGGATCATTATCTAAGATGGTATAGGTATATGTTCCCATAGTAATCGTTCCATTTGCACTTGCATTGGTTAAGTTAAGAACCACGGTTTCATCTGCTTCGTTATCAGCATCATCTACCACAGCGATACTTACCATTTGTGTTCCAATAAATCCAGCAGGGATAGTCAATGTTGTTGCAGAAAGAGTGAAATCTACTCCATCGGTGGCTGTGGAAGCTGCATCTACTGCTACATCTACGGTTACAGCCACAGGTAAAGGATTATTTACGGCTACATCTACCATTGGAGAAGCTGATTCGTCACCTGAATCCGCAGCCATTGCAAAAGCAAGACTAGGAGCTACAGCTACGATTTCAGAAGGGCTACAAGGCGTGATAAAGTAGTTATCTAACATTGGAGCAGACGTACTAGAAGAACGTTGTCTTGCGATACCAGAGATAGAAAACCAGCCCATTGGAGCAGGCATATCATAAAGCATCACATCTGAATCGATAAGTACTTGCCAAGTGTTGGTTCCATCAGTAACATCTACATAGAAACCGAATCCACCCATACTTGTAGTCCATTGAGCTGCGTCTACTAATTGAACCGCAGGAACAGAAACAGGAAGTGATTCTTCTGCCTCGCCTAAAGCAGCGGTTAAAACCATAGGAGTAGTTAAAGCATTTCCACTAGAGTTCACAGTAATCGCTAATGGTTGGATTTGAGTAAGCCCTCTAAACTGTCCAATAGTACCTGCCATAGTGATTTCATCACCAGGAGTTACGGTATAAGCATCAACATCATTAAAAGAGAATACGGCGATTCCATCACCATTGGCATCTACCATATGAAAATCGTATCCAGAGCCCCCTCTTAGGTCAATACAATGAACGACCCCTGTAATGATACAAGTAACTCCAACAGAGTCTGCGGTTCCCATGGCATCTTCGGTATTAATCATACCAATTGGGTAAATTGGATAATCATTATCTGTAATAGTAACAATACTTTGAGTAGAAGATCCTAAAGCACATCCTCCAGAACCACCTGGCATTTGAAGATTTAAAACGATCGTTTCATCTGATTCTACCGTAGCATCATCCGTAATAGGAATAGTAATTGTTTGTGAAGTAGCACCTCCCATGGTGAAAGTTAAAGTAGCAGGTAAGGTGTAAGTAAAATCTGATCCGTTCATTGCAGTACTTGCTGCATCCATAGCCACTTCTACGGTACAATCAGCTGGAGAAGAGATAGAAACGGTTACGTCAGCAGTTCCTGCACCTTCATCTACCGAAACGGCAGTAGTTGCGAAATTAAATTCAGGTGTAGCAGAAGGCATAGGTACGGTAAGTGAGATATTGTCTAAACCAATTTCATCACGAGAACCTGATCCACCTGCATCATCCAATGTCCATCGAACATAGAAAAATCCACCATCGGCTACGTTAATTCCATTGATTGTTCCAGCCATAGGTACTTGCGTATAAGCAGGAGTGGCATCCGCAGGTTCTGTAGTGGTATAATCAAGAGAAGCCATATTGGTGTATGTAGCATCATCTTCTGAGAAAGAAAGATTAAATGAAATGGCTCTTGTAGCATCATTTAATACCACGATATCATAAGCCAAATCTAATTGGTTCATGGTAGTTCCCGTATTATTTTGCATTCTTAGAGTGATTGTACCTGGTGTAAAATCACCACCTGTAGATTGAATATACATCGATTGATCCGAACCGTCATCATAAGCGTAAAGTCCACCACTAGTAATACCACCAGTAGTCACACCTTTCATTAAATCACCGATTGCGGCAGAAGAGCCACCAAAGGCCATGTCTCCATCAGAGAATCCAGTAAATGCCCAATTGTTGGAACTTAATTGTCCAGCAACGGGAGCCGTTTCAAAACCTGCGCCTTGAAATCCAGTAAAGTCAATTGTAGTAGGAGTGCCTACCGCAGTAAGACTTACTTGAGCGTTTGTAGTAAAGACAACAGCTACAAACATTAGAAAAAGGGGAAAAATTCTTTTCATAGTAGGAAAATTTTTTAAATAATTGTTTTAAGATTAACCAATAAATTTAATACAAAGGTACTGAATTATTAATAGAGGTATGTTAAAACACTATTAATTATGGCATACTTTTTATTAACAATCACTAGCTCAAATTGTTAATAAAAAGTATCCGATTCCCACCCCAATCTTTCTTCCATTAATTTTGTTTCTCAATAAAAAGAAAATTACTTCCTGGCTTGTTCGCGCCAAAAACGGAAGGATGCGGAGACGGGTCGGTTTGATCTACAAAAGTTTGGAGTTCTTGAAGCGTAAGAACACCATCATCACCACCTTTAGACCGAAGCGCTTCGAAAAATTTTCGTGCAAAAGGAGAATGTTGTTTAGCAAATCCATCAGATACTGGCGTATCTCTACTAGCAGCAAGAATTCGACGTGTTTTAAATTCGAGTTTTTCTTTAATAAAATCGAGTCGATCTGGGTTGATATATGGATCGCCGCCTGCATCTAGTGATTCTGGCAATTCTAAATCAAATGTACCACCATAACAAATATCAAGTACGACGAGAATATGTTTACATCCGATATTATTAATTTTATTTTGGAGGTCGGCAAAGGAGATATAGGATCTAAAATGCTTATCATTGAGTTTAGAATCTTTGGTTACTAAATGTCCTTGTTTATGAAGTTCATTATATGCCCCATGACCAGTAAAGAAAATCAGTAATTGATCATCTTGGTTGGTGTATTTAGGATCTTTAAAGCGCATTGCATACTCATCAATTTTGTCCAAGACTTCATCTTTAGTAGGATTCATTAAAGTATCCACTTCGAATCCATAAAATTGATGGAGGTCACTTGCCATTGTTCGACCGTCTAACAAAGGATTATTGAGATCTTTCCATTCATTAAATTCTTCGGTAGCGATGATAAGGACATGATCTTTTCCTGTGCGGCCGATATTTCGGAGTTGTGCCCTTTGGTTTGTACAAAAAATACGGACGGTATCTGCGGCAGATTGAATCCCTTTAGCGGCAGTAATTAAAAATTCATTCATACCAGGTTCTAGAGGAAGATCAATAGTGTAAGAACCATTAGACAAGGCCTCTACCCTTTTATAATTTACGCGCGTTTCTTCTACGGGATAAGAAGTTGTAAATTTTAGTGGATAAGAATCTGCTTGGGTTAATATTGCGGAGTTTTCACAGACTTGAGTTCCCATAAATTTGATAGATGGCGGCATATCTTCTAAATTAAAAGTTGCATTATCTACTGGGATTACTTCCTGTTTAATCATGATATTCGGATCAAAGCTCATATTAGGTTCAACTTTCATTGTTTTTCCTTGTGTATAAGCCATTACGCGATAGGAATCGCCAATAAAATAAGGGGTTTGTCGATCATCTGTAGCTTTTTTTACATGATCAACTACAAACTTTTCGAGTTCGTATAAATCGATGGTATTATCAAAATCTCGGTCGGCATCTCCATAGAGTCCTTCCAATAAATAATAGGTAAAAATACTATGGCTGTATTTATCCGATTCTTCAGGAGTATCGCCTGCTTTGGCAGAAAAGATTCCTACATTAGTGGCTTCAACTTCGGAGAGATTATCGATATAATTAGAAATGGAAGATTTAAAATTTCCACCATTATGACTATCTAAAATCAGGGTAACATCTACCCCTTTATTTTGGAGTGCTACGATAGTCTTACCTACTTGGCCTACGAGCAAGGCTGTTTTACTAGGTTGTTCTGGATCAAAATCATAAGTCATTAGAAAACCTCTACCAATGACATCAGGACTAGATCCTCCAATACCAGAATAGTATAAAATGGCTTTATCGCCTGTTTTTGATTTTTCTACCAACCAATATAAAGAAGAAAGAATTTTTTCTCTTAGGGCATGCTCATTGATTAAGATTTTGATATTGCTTTGAGACACTTCTCCTCCAGCTTCTGCATTGAGAAAAGTATTAAATGCAATGGCGTCGTTGTCTGCGTATTTTCGAACCTCATCATAATTATTAGAGGTTTCAAACTCTCCTAATCCGATGACAACTGCACGCGTTTCGTTTTGAATAGCAGCTCCTTTACTTTGAGCAATCAAGGAGTTGTTTAATAAAAATAGCAAAAGAACGAATAATATAACTTGGGGTTTATACATGATGATCAATTTTATACAAAAATAAGGAATATTAGGTATCTTGTAAAGTCCTTATACAATAATACAAAATTATGTACATACTGTTTCCTGGTCGGCATCACATGCTCAACAATTTTCAATTTACTTATTTAACCGATCTTCTATCGAAGAAATTGGATAAATCAGAGCTGTGTTCCTTTGGTGGAGATGCTCCTTCTTTCAAGATAAAGGCCTTAATTTTTGCCGTGACATCATCTAATCATTCTAATACCCGTAGGAATCCACATCCCTTTTACTTACGGTCTTTAGCCATTCATGAGTTTTCAGAAACCTTCGATATTCCCGTGTACATATTTGGAATAGAAGATGTAGGAATCATTGATGATTTCGGATCTTATACTGTAAAAAAAATCAATCATGAGGCTGAAGGAATTTTAAAATTGGATACTACGAATACTTTAGTTCTTTGCACGACTACCGTGGAAGATATGTATAAAAAAGCGGGGTATACAATTATAGGGGAAGGGTTACGAGTCATGGAGCCTCCACATGGTCCTTGGGATTTAGTTAAAAAAATTGCCTATGCGAAAGATTGGAAAACAGATAAAGCGATATTAAAAGACATACATCCTGCATCGTTCGAAATTTGGTCTTGGTATCATCTTGGAGACCGGGTGCAGATGTTGTATCGTGATGATTTGATTGGCGATGATGGAGATTTAACTGCAACGAGAGATTATAATTCTTATGTTCGTTTGATGGATGAAATTGCAGAGATCAAATTTGAAGAAACCATTGATTATATACAAGCTGGACGAATTGGGGATATAGGTTGCGCCGTGGGTTCTTGGATGAAATTAGTGATGGATGTTGCCCAATTTCATGAATCCGATTTTTACGGAATTGAGATATCAAGACATTTGTACAATGTTTGTAATCAACGAAAAGAGAATGGAGAATTTTCGAATCCATTTACTTTTTTTGCACAAAAAAATGCGGTAACGGGTTTAGTCTATGAAGCCCAATCTATGAATACCATTCATACTGGAAGCTTAACTCATGAAATTGAGTCTTATGGTAGTCGAGAAGATTTGTTACAATTTATTAAAAACAGATACACCGAATTGGTGCCTGGAGGGGTTTGGATCAATCGGGATGTAGTAGGACCAGAAGATAAAGAAGAAGAGATTTATTTATGGTTAACAGATTCGGATGGAAGAAATGAAGATTGGGAAGAAGAGATACACGACCGAGATGCATTGGATGATTATTTAAATGGACTATCGACTTATACGAGGTTTTTTCGATTTGCCAAAGATTTTAGGAAAGAGGATAAAGAATACCAATATACTTTTGAGCAAGTCCAAATTGAAGGAAAGACATATTTTAAAATGCGCTTAGGGCAAGCTTGTGAATATATAACCAAGAAGACCTATACTAAAAACTGGAAAAGTGAGATGCACGAAAAATTTTGTTTTTGGACTTACAGTCAATGGACTAAAGAGATGCAATCTGTCGGGTTTAAGATAGACCGCCGTTCAGGCTATCGTCGTAATCTGTGGATTGAAAAAAATCGATACCGAGAGAAAATTGAAATTTACAAAATGAAGGATGGAGAATTAGTAACACAAGATTATCCTATTACCAATATGGTTTTAGTTGCTTATAAATAGCGGATTATTTTTTATTTCTTTTGGATATTGAGCACCTCCTCTTTAGTCATTTGAACAACTAGGCAAATAATATCAACAGATAATTTCATTGAACTCATTCTTTTAATAACTAATACTTTCTGCTCTTTCCTTCCTTGTTTTATTCCTTGTTTTATTCC